>CAZONP010000067.1:5375-7655 GCA_964581155.1 uncultured Candidimonas sp.
ATGGAACGTTTGGCTCGTTTAGGCGTGGGTCAAGTGTATTTCCTTCCGGGCGGCGGAGCCATGCATCTGAACGATGCACTGGGTCGGCATCCGGACTTGGAACCTGTTCTTTGCCTCCATGAGCAGGCAGCGGGGATTGCAGCCGAAGCGGCTGCCAAACTTTCTGGGGGGCCGAGCGCTTGTCTGACCACCAGCGGACCCGGGGCGACCAATGCCATCACCGCTGTATTGGGAGCTTGGCTTGATTCCACCCCGGTATTCTTTATCTCGGGCCAGGTGAAGAGTGTGGATTTAAAAGCAGGCACGGGCCTGCGCATGTTGGGTGTTCAGGAGGCCGACATCGTCTCCCTGGTTGCGTCCATTACCAAACGGGCCATTACACTCACCGATCCTCTGGCGGTGGCCGAGGTATTTGATGAGCTGGAGCATGCAGCTTTGAGCGGCCGCCGTGGCCCAGTTTGGCTGGATGTTCCGCTGGATCTGCAAGCCGTACAAGTCGACCCCGATACGCTGCGCCGGGCGACGCTTTCTGCGCAGGTCAGCGAGATTGATCTCTCAGGCCCGGTGGCGCAGACCATCGAATTTCTTCGCTCTGCCAAGCGCCCGGGAATTATCGCCGGTAATGGTATCCGCATGGCGGGCGCGCTCGACGCGTTTCGCACGCTGGTAGAGTGTGTGGGCATCCCGGTCATGCCGACTTGGCTGGCGATGGATGTGATCGAAGATGATCATCCCCTCTATGCGGGGCGTCCCGGCTCCATTGCGCCGCGCTGGGCCAATTTTGCCTTGCAAAATTGTGATGTGCTGATCGTGCTCGGTTCACGATTGGACATGGCTCTCACCGCTTACAACCATGCGAACTTTGCACCGCATGCCAGCAAGGTCGTGGTCGATATCGATCCGGCTGAAATCGCCAAGCTACAAATGGCCATTGCAGTGCCGGTCATCAGCGATGTAAAGCCCTTCATCCAGGCGCTTGGCAATGCCATCACAGCCGGGATGCTACCGGATTACAGCCCTTGGCGTGCTCAAATTGCAGCTTGGCGGCAGCGCTACCCATTGCTCCAGGCGGAGCATGCTGATGACAGCCACGGCGTGAGCATGTATCACTTCACGGACCGTCTTTCCGCGCTGATGAAGGAGGGCGATGTGCTCGCACCCGGCAGCTCCGGTTTCGCCGCCGAACTGTTCCTACTGAATGTGCGCCTGAAGAAGGGTCAGCGTTGCTTCCACAACCGTGGAACGGGTTCGATGGGCTTCGGCATACCCTCGGCCATCGGCGCCTGCCTGGCCTCCGGGCGTCGCCAGACGGTTTGCGTGGAGGGTGACGGTGGTTTGCAGTTGAATATTCAGGAGCTTGCCACGCTGGCTGCGCAAAAATTGCCGGTCAAGTGTTTCGTTATCAACAATATGGGTTATGCCTCCATCCGTGCGTCGCAGAATACCCACTTCAAGCTACTGGTTGGCGCCGATGCTAACAGCGGACTGCGCCTGCCGGACTTGCAGCAACTGGCCAGCGCGTACAGCGTGGGCTACGCGCGTATCGATTCTCACCAAGGCCTGGATGAACGTTTGCAGGATGTACTGGACCGTGACGGGCCAGTGCTCTGCGAAGTGCAGGTGCATCCCGAAGAACCCCGCGTGCCCCGGGTGATGACCCGTATCAACGAACAGGGGAAACCTGAAACTGGCGCTTTGCAGGATCTTTACCCCTTCCTGTCTCGCGAGGAACTTGCCGAGCAGATGAAGGTATCGAACGCATGAGTGCGGATTTGTCAGGCGAATACCTGTTGATTTATGGTGCCCGTATCGCCGGGCGCCAGGTTCGCAGTTATCTGCACCAGCGCGGTCAGACCGTGGATGGATTCCTCGACCGTGATCAGACACTGCAATCCGTCGATGGCTTGCCAGTAGTGAGTGCTGAAGCCTGGGCTCAAGTATTCGACGCTACTCGCGCACGCGTGATCATCGGTCTGTTTAATAGTCACGTTGATGTAGGAGAAATTGTTGATCGTTTGGAACAGCTAGGTTACAAGGTTGTCAGCCTGATAGAGTTTGTCCAAGAATATCCCGAGGATCAGCCCTTTCGCTACTGGTTGGTTCAGCCGGAGTATTACCAACGACACGCGCAGCGTATCGCGCATTTCCGCGCTCATTTGGCTGATGAAGCTAGTTGCCTGCTACTCGATCGAATCGTTCAGTTCAGAACGACCGGTGATTACCGTTGCTTGCCCCCGCCTGAGTCCAAACAGTATTTCCCCGATAGCCTCCCGCCTTGGC
>CAZONP010000067.1:7665-10552 GCA_964581155.1 uncultured Candidimonas sp.
AGCCGTTACGGTTCATCGATTGTGGTGCTTATACTGGCGATACGGTCCAAGCCATGCGAGATGATGGAATAGTGTTCGAGGCGATTGCGGCATTCGAACCGGGTTTGGACAGTTACCAACTATTGGTTGAAAACATGCGTGATGAGCCGGCCATGAATTTTCCCTGTGGCGTCTCGGATAGCAATCGTCTGGCTAGTTTCGAACCCGATACAGGGCCGGGGGGCCATCTGGTGGAGCAAGGGGGGGAACCGATTTTCTGTGTGCGTTTGGATGATGCACTGCCGGGTTTTTCGCCAACGCTCATCAAAATGGATATTGAGGGTGAGGAGCCGGCTGCGCTCCGTGGAGCAGAGCGGCTGCTACAGCGATATCGACCCAACCTTGCCATCGCTGTGTATCACCGAGCGGAACATCTTTGGGAAGTGTTCGAACAGATCCATCTCCATGGCTTGGGTTACCGATTCTACTTGCGCTGCCATGCAAATAGTACGTTCGAGACTGTTCTGTATGCAGTGAGAGCAGTTTGACTCTTCATGTTGCTAGCGGATCGCCCCGATTTTGTTGTTTTGAAAAGGATTTGCTATGAGCATTCCGTTAACAGTCGCGTTGTTGACATATAATCGCTCTCATTATTTGAGGGAGTCGCTAGAGGCAATCTTGGGTCAGACATATAAGGATTTTGAAATCCTTGTTATGGATAATGGCAGTACGGATGACACGCCCGAAGTTATTTTGAGATTCAAGGACGACCGTATTCGCTATGTCAGGAATGCTCCAGGAGATACTGCGTTTTTTAACGCCGTGTCGGCAAAGTGGATTGCTCGTGGTGATCGAATATTGATCACGCATGATGACGATATCATGGAGCCCACCATGCTAGAACGGCAGATGGCGATGTTTGAGGCAATGCCGGAGCTGAGAGCCGTATGGACTAATCAGAGCATCATTGATGCGGATGGTAACCTGCTACAGGCTACTCTTTCCCCTCCGGGAGAAGATCGGATTTTCGGGCGCGGCGAGTTTATCGCCAAGACTGCGGAAGAGCAGTTGTGGCATCCGCCCAGCAGTTTGTTGTTCAATCACCGAGAACTCACGCTGCCTTTTTTGGATCGTCTTTACCGCGGCATAGGAAATTCCGCCCGCGCGGTAGAGGGGGGTAACGACATTATTCTGCCCGCGATGATGAATCTTAAAGGCCCCGTGGCGTTTCTAAACGCGCCGCTGTTGCGGTATAGACAGCATGCCGGGCAAGAAACACATCGCGTACATCTTGCACGCGCTGCGTTGAGCAGCTTCCGGGGTTTGCGCCGCTTGGTGCGCAAGACGTCTTATAGGGAAGAGTACGAACCAATATTCTCTGCCCAGCTTGCTCGGTATCAAGCACAGGATCTGGTTCTCAGTCACCCGGGGGCCACCTTCAAAGCCAGAGCGGTGAAACGGCTCGAAAGCCTGCTAGTTAGGGGGGGGAATGCAGTTGCAGTCAGTCCACGTTCGGCTTATCCCCTGCTACCGCTAATCGTCCTACTGATGCAGATCGGCGCTAGAGAGGCGGCTCTTGAGGTGCTCCGTGACGTCCAGGTTCCGAACCCGAATAATCCTAGATCGGTTTGCCTGCTTTATCGGTGGGCCGAGCGCCGTCGTGCGGGAGGTAACATTTTTGCGGGCATTCCCAGCGGCGCAAATGTGGTGATCCTGGGAACTGTGCTGGTATCTGCGCTGCTGGTGAATGAGGTGCGGGACGCGGGGGCCAATGTGGTCTGCTGCCTTGATTCCAGCGGGACTCGCCAGGGACTATCGTGGCTTGGAGTGCCGGTCGTTCACCCCTCTTGGCTAGCGTCACGCGACACTCCAATTGATTTGATTGTGTTGAGTTCGGAGCGTGACCACGAAGTCGAACTGGAAGAATTCCTAAGGCGGCACGATGCGAGCACGCCCATCGTATCGTGGAAGTTGCTTGTTGAATCCCCGAACTTCCCTCCCTTGGTCGCAGGCGACAACGGATCCAAAGATGGAGCGGTAACCTGATGAACATCATTTTAGAGAACGACCTTCTCGGTACTGAAGAAGGTAAGACGTTTGAATTCCAGCTTCCCTCCGGCGTTATGCTGCCGGTCTGTTGGAGACGGGCGCCGTTGCAAGACGCACAGGATGCTGTGCTGATAGACAAGCCTGATCGTTTGGACGTGCTGCGACGTCTGGATGAGTATCCTTGGGTACGTGCGCTTCTCGATGCCGACTGTCTGGACTACGCTAAACAACGTCAATTGCAGGTTCGTCAGTGGTTGAGCGAAGGCATTCATGTATTTGGCGCCTACAAAGTTGGCTTGAAGCTGGCTCGACTGGCGCGAGCGTCGGGCGTCGAGATCAAGGGCTTTCTGGATAACGACCGTGCCAAGCACTCCGCCGATATCGAAGGCATGTCGGTGCGCCACCCCACCGATGTCGTGTTGAATAATGCCGTTGTCCTGATTGCCAGCGGCCGTCACGGAAATGCTATCCAGGCGCAGCTGAGCCAAATTTCAGGTATTCGCTTGGTCAACATGAGCGAATTTCTGTACGCGCTGGAAGCCCCCCACGCTGCTGGGGAGTTCACGGACTTCGTCGAAGCGCCTGCGCGGGAAGCGTTTCGCTTCATTTCAGCATTCCTGCGCATGGATGATGAGCGCTCGCGGCGCGTGTTCGAAACGCTCATGGGCATGCGTACTCGCTTGTCCATCGCGCTGGCGGATGACGTTAAGTCGCCTTATGACGGGGAATATTTTGACAAGGAGTTTGTGCAGCCTGCGCACGCTGCACGTTTCGTCGACGCGGGCGCGGCGGCAGGTGACACGCTGGCTCGCCTGGAGACGCATTTCGGGCCGGTTGAACAGGCCTGGCTGTTTGAGCC
>CAZONP010000068.1:0-10536 GCA_964581155.1 uncultured Candidimonas sp.
TTGATGTAAATAAAACCCAGTATGACATGTGTCTACTGGGTTTTTTCTTGTTTTTGACGCCGGCCAGTCGGCTACAGTCGGAAAGTTCGCAGCATTCAAAGCCAGAGCCCGCAAGCGGGCCCTGGATTGCAGCTGGTCAATAGTTGGCAGTGTGTCAGATCAGCCCTTCACGAACTTGCACGTGGATTGCGATAGCGGACCGTAGATTTCTTCCGCCGATACTTTCTGCACGGCCTTATGGTAGTCCCATGGGCCGCTGCTTTCCGCAGGCGTCTTCACCTGCAGCAGCGTCATGCCGTTCATCATGCGGCCATCGGCGCGGATAACGCCGTTCGTGACGAAGAAGTCGTTCACGGGGTTTGCCTTGAGCCACTTCATGACGACGTCGCCGTTATCGGTTTTCGATTCCGTGACTGCCTTGATGTAGGCTTGCGTGGCGGAATAGTCGCCGGCCTGAATATATGAAGGCTTGCGCTTGATCTTTGGTTCGATGCGGTCAGACCATGCCTTGGCTTCAGGTGACTGGTTCCAGAACCATGGGCTGGTGAAGTACATGCCTTGGGTTACATCCAGGCCCAGGGTGTGAATATCCTGCATGAATACGGTCAGGCCGACCATGTTCATGGACTTGTTCAAGCCGAAATCCGCAGCGGTCTTGACGGCATTGACGAAGTCGCCACCGGCGTTTGCCAGACCCAGTATCTTCGCCTTTGAAGATTGAGCTTGCAGAATGAATGATGAGAAATCAGGTGCTCCCAACGGCACGCGCACGGCGCCGTTGATCTTGCCGCCTTCGGCTTTCACGACGTCCGAGGTTTCGCGTTCAAGGGCATGGCCAAAAGTGTAATCCGTGGTGATGAAGAACCAGCTATCACCGCCATTCTTCACGACTGCGCTGCCCGTGCCTTTGGCCAGACCGCTGGTGGAGTAGGTGTACTGAATCGTGTAAGGGTTGCAGCTTTCGTTGGTAAGCGCCGATGTGCCGGCGCCCGTTGAAATGAACAGTTTGTTCTTTTCGGCGGCCACGGCCGACATGGCAATGCTGGCAGCGGAGTTCGTGCCGCCAAACACCACGTCCACTTTGTTGCTGTCGTACCATTCCCGTGCCTTGGCCGATGCAATATCCGCCTTGTTCTGGTGGTCAGCGACGAACAATTCGATTTTCTTTCCGGCTATGGACCCGCCCGCGTCTTCGATGGCCATGCGAATGGCCTCGGCGCCGGCTGCGCCGTCGTAGTCTGCATAGACGCCCGACATATCGGTGATGAAGCCAATACGAACGACATCGTCGGAAATGCCGTTGGCCGATACGGTGGCGCCGTATCCGGCGAATGCTGTGGCAATGGCGGCGGTCAATACTGCATGTTTCATGTTTGGATCTCCGTTGTTATTTACTAATTAGTTGTGGTTGTTCAGAACGCGACGTTGTCTTTGCCTTTGGTCTGAAGCATGGCGCGAGCCTCTTCAGGGGTGGCAATTTCCAGCGACAATTCTTCCAGAATATTCCGGATTTTTGTTACCTGTTCAGCATTGGATGTGGCTAGACGCCCCTTGCCGGCATATAGGCTATCTTCAAGGCCAACCCGGACGTTGCCGCCCAGCAGTGCGCTCATGGTGACGAAAGGCAGTTGGTGCCTGCCGGCAGCCAGTACGGACAAGTAGTAGTCATTGCCGAAGAGCTTGTCGGCGATGGTCCGCATGTGCAACAGGTTTTCATGGTGTGGACCCATGCCGCCCAGGATGCCGAAAATGCACTGCAGGAAAAATGGCGGCTTGATCAAGCCGCGATCCACGAAGTGTGCAACGTTGTACAAGTGGCCAACGTCGTAGCACTCGAATTCGAAGCGAGTGCCCATGGCGGAAAGCTCGGTTATGCCTCGCTCGATTTGCGTGAAGGTGTTGGAAAGGATGAAGTCTTTGGTCATTTCCAAGTAGGGCTGTTCCCAGTCGTACTTGAATTTGTCTATCTTGGCGCCGGCGCCCGAGATATTGAAGTTGAAGGAGCCCATGTTCATGGAGGCGACTTCAGGCTGCGCGGCTTTTGCGGGAGCCAGGCGGTCTTCCAGCGACATGCCCAGCCCGCCGCCCGTGGTGATGTTCAGGATGGCGTCGGTCTGTTCCTTGATGACGGGTAAAAATTGCGCAAATAATTTCGGATCCTGCTTGGGCTGGCCGGTTACCGGGTCACGGGCATGCAGGTGCAGCATCGAGGCGCCGGCCTTGGCGGCGGCAATGGCGTCCCTGGCAATTTCTTCGGGCGTTATAGGCAGGTACGGTGACATGGTCGGTGTATGGATGGACCCGGTCACGGCGCAGGTGATGATGACTTTGTTTGAAGCTTTCACACTTTATCTCCGAAATAGTTTTTGGGTTCGTGCAAGCTATTCTAGCGACTAAGTAACTATCGTGCCCCGAGGCCGTCTTCTATATGCGCTGGGGGTGCTGCCCGTCCATGCCTTGAAGGCGCGGTTGAATGCCGTCGCGTCTTCAAAGCCAAGGCCGGCACCTATGACGGCAATTGAAACGCCCGACGTTGTCAGCCGCGCAATGGCGGCATCGCGCCGCCATTCGTCCTTGATGGCTTGAAACCGTGTTCCCTCGGCGGCCAGCCGGCGGGCCAGTGTGCGTGGCGACAAATGCAGGTGTTTTGCCATTGTTTCTACGGTTTGAGGTATGTCCGGGCTGTCTTGCAACCGATCTTTCACGCGGTGGGTGATTGGGCGATCACCCACCGATACATAAAACCAGTCCATGGGTGCGTTGCGCAGGAACGTGGCAAGTGCCGCCTTGTCCTGGCGTATGGGTTCAAGAAGGAATTCGGAAGACAGGTACAGCGCGGTGACCGATTGCCCGAAGCAAGCCGGGCCAGGGTAAAGGTCGATGTAGTCGGCGGCATGAAGAGGCGCGGGGTAGGCCAGATCAATGCGCAGGAAAGAAATACGGCGTTGTATCAACCAGGAAGCAACGCCTTGCACCAGCATTAGCATGAGCTCCAGCGCCAGAACGCGCCGCTCTCCCAGCGGTTGGCGTTCCACCAAGGCAATGCGCGTCACCGAGTCGTGGGTGGAGATATCGAACTGCAGTTCGTCGAGCAAGAGACGAAAGAACCCGGAAAATCGGTGCAGGGCAATGCGCAGATCCCGGGAGCCAAGCATGCCCAGGCAAAGAAACTTGAACGTCCCGTTGCGCAAGGGCCGCGAAAAGATGCCAGGCGTTTCATCGTCGAACTGGATGGCCAGCAAACGGTAGAGGTTGGCAAATTGCTCTATCGTGACGCGCGCGGCAGGTTGCCGCAGTAATGCAGGCGCGATGCCGGCCCGCCTGATACAGCCCGGGTCGAATCCGGGCTTATTGCCGACTGCGCTGATCAATTCGGTGACATAGCGTACCGGTACGGTTTTTGTTTGTGGGCTCATGCGTTATTCGGTTCGTCAGTGCTGTTGGCAAACTGGCAGTTTTTGCAATGTTTTAGGCCGAGTCTGCCGCCCTGGGGCTGCGGACCTCCCCTACTATATCGGGATTAGGCGTGGCCCGTGCCAGTCAGTATGGCAGGAAACGCACAGTTGATTCAGCGCAGGGGAGCGGCAATGCAGTTTGAGTTAGACGAGCAGCAGCGGCAAATCCAGGACTTGGCCCGCCAGTTCGCGCGACGCGAGATCATGCCGCTGGCCGCCGGGGCCGACCGCAACGCGGCGTTTCCTGAAGGCTTGCAGGAAAAGGCGGTGGCATTGGGCCTGGCGAATATCAACTTGCCGGAATCCGTGGGTGGGGCCGGCCTGGGTTGCATGGAATTGGTGCTGGTCACTGAAGCCCTATGCTACGCCTGCCTTGGGATAGGCACGGCCTTGTGCGTCAATGCTCTGGCGCTCGAACCCATTGTGATTGCGGGAACGCCCGAGCAGCAGGCGCGCTACCTTGGCCTGGCGGTAAAGGGGGCGCTGGCTGGCTTTGCCATGACCGAGCCGGGCGCCGGGTCCGACGTGGCCGGCATCCGCACGCGCGCCGAGCGCGTGCCCGGCGGCTATGAACTAAGCGGCAGCAAGCTCTGGATTTCCAATGCAACGCACGCCGCATTTTTTGTTGTTTTCGCCAAGACCGATCCGCAAGGCGGCCACCGCGGCATCACCGCCTTCATCGTGCCCCGCGATAGCGCCGGTTTGCGCGTGGGCCAGCCGCTGGGGAAACTTGGCCAACGTGCCGCCCCCACTGCCGAAGTGTTCTTCGAGCGCGTATTTGTGCCGGACGATCACCGGCTGGGCGATGAAGGCAGCGGCTTCGCGCTTGCCATGGCCGTATTCGATCATTCCAGGCCCATGGTGGCCGCGTTTGGCGTCGGCCTTACCGAGCGCTGCATCGACGAATCGCTGGCCTATGCACGCGAACGCCGCTCCATGGGCAACGCGCTCGTCGATCACCAGGCCATCGCCCACAAACTGGCGGAAATGCGTATGCGCCTGGAAGCTGCCCGTTTATTGACGTATCAGTCCGCCTGGCTGGTCGATCAGGGCCGTCCCAACACGATCCAGGCCTCCATGGCCAAGGCCTTCGCCGCCGATGCGGCGATGTGGGCCGCCACCGAAGCCGTGCAAATTTTCGGAGGCATGGGGTATTCCACCGACTACCCGGTCGAGAAGTTATTCCGGGATGCCAAGGTGCTTCAAATATATGAAGGCACAAGCGAAATTCAGCGAAATATTATCGCCCGCGAAATGCAGCGGGCCTGACTCAGGAGAATTCAATGCACGCAACTTCCCCACTGGAACCTGTGATTCTTGGCGCTGTGCGCACGCCGTTCGGCCGGCGTAACGGCGCGTTGCGGGAAACTCGGCCGGACGTCTTGCTGGCAAGCGTGTTGAACGCCGTGCTTGAACGCAGCGGCCTTGCAGCCGACAGCGTTGGCGATGTCATTACGGGTTGTGTCAGCCAGGCCGGCGAGCAGGGTGCCAATATTGGACGCCAGGCGCTGCTGTTGGCGGGCTTGCCGCCCGAGGTGCCGGGCGTGTCGCTGAACCGCATGTGCGGATCCAGCCAGTATGCCGTGCACGCCGCTGCGCAAGCCATTGCAGCCGGTGACCTGGATTTCGCGATAGGTTGCGGCGTCGAGAACATGAGCCGCGTGCCCATGTTTCTTGACCTTACTCTGGGCAAGGGCGATTTCACTGGCTTCGACGGCCTGCATCCCGATATTTTCGCGCGCTATCCGATTCCACATCAGGTGGAAAGCGCCGAGCTGATCGCCGAAAAATGGCAGCTGGGGCGCGCCGAGCTTGATGCCTACGCGATGCAAAGCCATAGCCGCGCGCACATTGCGCGCAAGGCCGGCCTGCACAGCGAGATCCTGCCGATAGCGGGCGTGGACAAGGAAGGCAATGGCATACGTTTAATGGATGACGAGGGCATACGCGCGGTAATCGATACGGCCAGGATGTCGTCCATGGCGCCCGTGTTCCGGCGTCCTGAAGAAGGCGTGGTCACCGCCGCCAACGCCAGCCAAATTAGCGATGGCGCGGCAGCCGTGTTGGTCGGCGGCCGACGCGCGGCCAGCGGGCTTGGGCTGACGCCACGGGCGCGTTTTCGGGCGCGGGTAGTGGTTGGCTCGGACCCAGTCATGCAATTGACGGGCGTGCTGCCCGCCACGCATCGCGCGTTGGCCATGGCCGGTCTGACGATCGGCGACCTGGACTGGATCGAACTGAACGAGGCGTTCGCCAGCGTTGCCCTTTGCTTCGCGCGTGAATTCGAGCCCGATATGGCCAAGCTGAATCCGTGGGGCGGCGCCATAGCCCACGGTCATCCGCTGGGCTGCACGGGCGCTGGCTTGATGGCCAAGATGCTTGCCGGCCTGGAACATGTGGATGGGCAGTTCGGGCTGCAGGTCATGTGCATCGGCCACGGTATGGCTACGGCAACGATCATCGAGCGGGTCTAGCCGGCCGCCTTCAGCGGGGCGTCCGGCCAACGCTATAGGAAATGGTCCAGCAGGCGGCGGCTGATCTCCGGCGTGAACTCGCGACTGGCCAATTCCTGTTCCAGCAGCTTTCGGATAGGGGACGGTAGCTCGAAGTTCGATGCGGCTCATGGAATCGAGATGTAGGTAGAAACGGCCGATATATGCCAGGAAAGCAGTCAACACACCCACCGTGATTTCTTCGCGCGCTCTTGAGGCTGTTACACCGTCCCCCACCTGGCGGGTTGAAACCGGTGGCACTGTGGCCAATAATGTTGAATCCGGCCGCGCTGCCGCCGCAGCCGCGCCATCTTTATTTGAAGGGGATCATCATGAGTCATGTGTCGGATGCCGACGTGGACAGTTTGCTGCCACCGTTAATACTGGATAGACGCGGATTCATCGTTACGTCCCTTGCCGGCGGTTTCGCCTTGGCGGCCGGCCCCGTCATGGCGCAAAGCGCCATCAAGACCGATGAAGACGGCCTGGAGGCCGGCGAAGTAAAAATACCGGTCAAGGAAGGCAATATTCCCGCCTATCGGGCGGCACCGGAAGGCAAGACCAGCGTGCCGGTTATCCTGGTGGTCCAGGAAATTTTCGGTGTGCACGAATATATAAAGGACGTGTGCAGGCGCCTGGCCAAGCAAGGTTATATGGCAATTGCCCCCGAGCTGTATTCCAGGCAGGGCGACCCTACGCGCTACACAGAGGTCAGCCGCCTGATCAGCGAGGTCGTCAGCAAGGTCCCGGACGAACAGGTCATGAATGATCTGGACGCCGCGCTGGCGTGGGCGGCCAAGAACGGCGGCAATGTCGAACGCGCCGGGATCACCGGTTTTTGCTGGGGTGGGCGCATCGCGTGGTTATATACCGCTCACAATCCGAAAATGAAGGCAGGCGTGGCATGGTATGGGCGGCTCGATGGCGATGCCGACGACCTTCACCCGCAGAATCCGATCAACGTCGCCACCGAACTGAACGGCCCAGTCCTGGGTTTGTACGGCGGCAAGGACGCGGGTATCCCCCAAGAGTCCATCGATGCCATGAAGTCGGTCCTGGCAGGCGGGAACGAGGCCGCCAAGGCTTCCGAATTCGTTCTCTACCCAGAGGCGGGTCATGCCTTCCATGCCGACTACCGTCCAAGCTACCGGGCCGATGACGCGAAAGACGGCTGGCAACGCGCATTAGACTGGTTTGACGCGCGTCTAAAGTCCTAAGGGGTACGAGTCGGCACGAAACCAGCCGGTGACGCTCCACCGGTTGCGGTTGCATGGCAGCACTTCGTGCTGAACATGCTCGCTGCGGAAAAGCACGACGCGTCCCGCGCATGGCAATATGCGTGTGACTTCACTGCCGTCCTGCGCCGGACCGTATAGGCAAAGCTGTCCGCCGTCGGTTTCTTGCCACTCCGGGTTCAGGTACACCACCAGCGATATCCTGCGACAGTCCTGGCCTTCATGCTGGTCGATGTGCTTTTTATAGCCACGACCCGGCTCGTATCGCGCGAAATGGAATTCCGCCCGGTTCAAGCCAAGAAAGAAATGCCGGTTCAGTCGCAGCCTTAGCGTCTCGGTCCACTGCTGAAACGCCTGAACGGCCGGCTCCGGCGCCTCGTTTTCCAGCCAGCAAATGGAATCGCCCCGCACGGGGGCGTTGCGCTGGCCGGTAAGCTGCCGGCCGATACGGGCGTCGTGGAATCGTCCGTCCTGCCAGTAATCGTGACCCTGCCGGTACAGCGCCCGGTGTAACGCCTGGGGCAACAAGTCGTCAGACACGGCCCACCCTTGCTCCTCCAGATTCTGAAATAGCATTTCTAAGGAATGCATGGGGTTTTGAATCTTTATAATGGAAGGAAAAAGCGGTTGGCAATTGTATAGCGAACAAACGAAATGACCGCCATTTCTGTCATTTTTTTTCCCATTTATTCTTTAGACACAACCGAGACATCCGACATGTTCGAGCATCTGGAAAAGTACGCCGGCGATCCGATTTTTGGGCTGAACGAGGCCTTTCATCAAGACAAGCATGCGCAAAAGGTGAACCTCACCATCGGCCTGTATTACGATAACGACGGCCAAATTCCAGTGCTGCCATCGGTGCGAGCAGCCGAAGTGCGAAGAGCGCAAACGGCCACGCCGCGCTCCTACTTGCCCATGGAAGGACTGGCGTCTTATCGCCAAGCGGTGCAGGCGCTGCTTTTCGGCCCCGATCACCCCTGCCTGCAGGCCAACCGCGTGGCCACGATCCAGACCCTGGGAGGAACGGGCGCACTCAAGGTTGGCGCTGACTTCCTGCACGCCGCTTACCCTGATAGTGCCATGTGGATCAGTGATCCGGCTTGGGATAATCATCATTCGATCTTTCGGGGCGCGGGCATACCAACACATAGCTATGCCTATTACGACTCCGAAACCAAGGCATTGAATTTTGATGAAATGCTCGCCGACATTGCCGCGTTGCCCGCCAAGAGCTTTGTGCTGCTGCATCCTTGCTGCCATAACCCGACAGGCGTGGATCTTTCGCAGGAACAATGGTCTAAGCTTATCCCGGTGTTGGTCGAGCGCAACCTGATTCCGTTCCTCGATATTGCCTACCAAGGCTTCGGCGCCGGGCTGGGCGACGACGCCTTTGCTGTCAGGGCCATGGCCGACGCCGGACTGGTCTTTCTTGTGGCCAATTCATTTTCCAAGAACCTGTCGTTTTATGGCGAGCGTTGCGGAGGTCTTTCCGTTGTGTGCGCATCTGCCGACGAGGCCGACGGCGTATTGGGGCAGTTGAAGGCAGTGGTGCGCAGAAGCTACTCCAGTCCGCCGGCGCACGGCGGCTGCATTACGTCCGATGTATTGAACACGCCGCAATTGCGCACGCAGTGGGTGGAAGAAGTAGCGGGCATGCGCACGCGTATTGCCGCCATGCGTCAACAGGCCCACACCCAGTTGACCGCCAAACTGCCTGGCTATGACTCCAGTTACTTCGTCAGGCAACGCGGCATGTTCACCTATACCGGATTGTCTCAGCCGCAACTGATGGCATTGCGTCACGAGCACGGTGTCTACATAATTGATTCGGGACGCATCAGCGTGCCGGGTCTCAATACACATAATATCGGCTACTTCACCGACGCCATGGCCAGTGTGCTGGGCGCCGCGTAGGTGCGCCGCTACATATCAATGGGTGGATGTTTATGACGGCAGGCGAATGGATAGTGGTGGCGATGTTCGGTGTGGGCCTGTTGTGCTCGGCTTCGCTGTTTTGGTGGTTACTGCGCATCGTTAGACGCGACAGGCGGCGAGACGCGGCAGGCGCCGACGGCAAGTCCGCTGAATCTTCAACTAACTTGCGGTAATCTATGCGATTGCCATTTTGTTCTATAACGGAAATTCTCTCAGAACCATGGACTCGTACTCACTTCCCTATACATTTTCGCAACGTGCGCAGCAGCTGACCAGTTCCACGATCCGAGAGATTCTAAAAGTCACTGAACGCCCCGAAGTCATTTCGTTTGCCGGTGGTTTGCCTGCTCCCGGCGGCTTCCCTATCGAGGTCATCAACACCGCCTTTGACCATGTGTTGCAGAATAATGGCCGCGCGGCGCTTCAATATGGCCCTACCGAAGGTTACGCGCCATTACGCGCATGGGTCGCCGAAGACCTGAAGCGGGTCGGTGCGGCCGACGTGTCGCCTGACGAAGTGTTGATCGTGTCCGGATCGCAGCAGGCGCTGGACATGCTGGGCAAGCTTTTCATCGATCCAGGCAGCAAAGTGCTGGTCGAGGCGCCCAGCTACCTTGGCGCTCTCCAGTCGTTTTCATTATTCGAGCCGCGTTTCCAGGCCGTTCCGACCGACTCGGGCGGCTTGATTCCCGAAGCCCTTACAGACGAACTTACGGCCGGTGCGCGTTTCATCTATGCCTTGCCCAATTTCCAGAATCCCACAGGCCTTACGCTGGATTTGGATCGGCGCCTGGCCCTGGTGGAACGTTGCGCCGCCTTGCAAATCCCCATTATTGAAGACGACCCCTATGGCGAACTGCGCTACGCGGGCAAAGCCTTGCCAGGCTTGCTTGGCCTGGGCCGTGCGGCCGGCGCAACCGTAATACGCCTGGGCACGTTCTCGAAAGTGCTGGCTCCGGGGCTGCGCCTGGGCTATATCGTTGCGCCAAAGCCTATTATTTCGAAGCTGGTCCAGATCAAGCAAGCCACCGACCTGCATACCGCCAGCCTTACGCAAATGGCTGTCTACGAAACCATTAAAGACGGTTTCCTGACCACGCACTTGCCCATGGTCCGCGAGCTATACAAGAAGCAATGCGGTTTCATGCTCGATGCAATGGACGCGCATTTCCCGTCCACGGTCAGCTGGACGCGGCCCGAAGGCGGAATGTTTATTTGGGTGACATTGCCGGCCCATATCGACGCCACTGAACTTTTGGCCCGTGCAATCAAACAGAATGTGGCGTTCGTGCCTGGCGCCCCCTTCTTCGCCGGTGTCGAGCCGCAAGTCAATACACTGCGCCTTAGCTTCGTCACCGTTTCCGAGGCCAAAATCCGGGAAGGCATCGCCATCCTGGCCAGCCTGCTGTAATGAAC
>CAZONP010000069.1:0-2553 GCA_964581155.1 uncultured Candidimonas sp.
TACCTGGACCTGAAGCAAACGCAATCCTTGCTTGACCTGCCTGGCGGCGTAACGCTGATCGACGTAACGGTGGACGATTTGTTCGCAGCCGACGCGTCCGCCGCCCGGATAAGCCGGCTCACCGGACTGAAGGCTGAAAGCTGGATGCAATCGAACTCCCAACTGATGAATGCGCTGAAGTCGCAAAGCCTGTCCACCACGATCATCAGTTTCTTCGTGGCGTTATCCGTTGCGTTCGGGATAGCCAGTGTCCTGGCCATCACCGTCACGCAGCGCACGCGCGAAATCGGCATCCTGCGCGCCATGGGGACCCGCCAACAACAAATGCTACGGGTTTTCCTGGTGCAGGGCGGCATCCTGGGACTGCTGGGGTCGTCGGCGGGCGCAATGCTGGGCTATGCAATGGTATGGGTATTCAACACCTACGGGCCCAAACTGTTTTTCATTCCCCTTTCCATCAGCCTCATACCGATAACCATGGCCGCGGCCACACTGACCGGGGTACTGGCCGCCATGGTTCCCGCCTGGCGCGCGGCGCGCATGGACCCGGTCGAGGCCATACGCTATGTCTGAAGACAAACAAGATGTGTTGCGCCTGGTGCAGCTGCGCAAGTCGTATAACGTGGGCAAGCCCACCGAAACCGAGGTCTTGCACGGCATTGACATGACATTGGCGCGCAATGATTTCGCGGCGCTGATTGGTCCCTCCGGCTCCGGGAAAAGCACGCTATTGAACGTGCTGGGACTGCTGGACCAGCCAACCTCCGGCGAGCTGTATCTGCTGGGCCGCCCCACCAGAACGATGGACGATGCCGCCCGGACCGCCTTGCGCGGCAGCAGCATCGGGTTCGTCTTCCAGTTCCATCACCTGATCCAGGCATTCAACGCCATGGACAACGTCCTTATGCCGTTAATGGTGGCGCATGGCAAACCAGACAATGAGGCGCGGGCACGGGCGCGGGACTTATTGGCGCAGGTCGGTCTGGCCGACTTTGCCGATAAACGGCCTGGCGATCTTTCGGGCGGCCAGCAACAGCGCGTGGCAATCGCGCGGGCGCTGATCACACGGCCTGCCCTTTTGCTGGCTGACGAACCAACCGGCAACCTGGATACCAAGACGGCCGCCAGCGTATTCGAGCTTTTCCGGAAATTCAATCAGGAATACGGTTGCGCCGTGCTGATCGTTACCCACGATCCGCGACTGTCCGCGGCATGCGATCACAGTATCAACCTGGTCGATGGCCGCATTACTGAAAACGCATCGGACCTCGTGTGACACTGCGGCTCATGCCGGCCACCCGCAGCGTCATAAAAGCCATTCGATGGGCAGCAGCGACAAGAACGCAACCCATGCCCGCTTCCATACCGAGGTGCCGGGCTCCGTCTCGTGGCGCAGCGTCTTTCCGTCATGCTCCTCCAGCCAGACCAGGTCATCGCCATCCAGTCGCACTTCGTATGAGTTGGCGGGAATGCTGGTGAGGAAGGCGTCAGCGATCTCCGAGGCAAGCATGGGGCTGTCGATAATGAAGCCCAGCTCCGTGTTGAGTCGCGCCGATCGCGGGTCGAAATTGAACGAGCCCACGAATACATGTGACTTGTCCACCGAAAAGGTCTTTGCATGGAGGCTGGATCCTGAACTGCCAAAGGGCCCCGCGCTGGGGTTGCGGTCGACGTCCGGCGACAGGCGCCTAAGCTCGTAGAGCTTCACGCCGGCGCGCAGCAGGGGCTTGCGCCGCTTGGCGTACCCGGCATGCACGGCGCTGACATCGGTGGCGTCGAGCGAGTTGGTCAGGACGCTGATGTCCACGCCGCGTCCCCTCATGGCGGCAAACGCCTTCGCCCCCTGCTCGCCAGGCACAAAATAAGGAGACACCAGCAGGACTTCAGACTTGGGGTCTCCCACAATTTCCTCGATCCCATGCATGATCAGCTTGTCATCAGGGATCTGACCCAGCCCCTTGGCCGGATCATCGCTGACCATGCGGGTTCGGCTCCAATGCAGCTTGAGCTTGCCCGCACGCAGATCCCGGATTAATGCAGATCTTCCGATGGCCCGAACATAGGATTCAGCCGCCGGGTTATTTGCAATCCTGGAAGAGTTATCGGCCAGGACCTGCAACTGCCCGGGGGATGAGCCAGGAAGGAGCAACTCGACCGGGTACGCCGACTCGCTTGACCAATAGCGGTCGAAATCGATCGAGACATCGTTCACGACCGGCCCCACCACCAATACGTCCAGATCGGCGAACAAGACCCCGTCGGCCGAGCCGAAATACTCGTCGCCGACGTTGCGCCCGCCCACAATGGTGGCCTGGTTGTCTGCCGTGAACGACTTGTTGTGCATGCGCCTGTTGAGGCGGGAGAAATCGGTAAGATACCCCAACCAACGCTGTGAACGAACCGCGAATGGGTTGAACAGGCGCACTTCAATATTGGGGTGCATGCTCAAGGCGGATAAAGTCGGATCAAGGCCCGGCGTATTGTTGTCGTCCAGCAAAAGCCGCACGCGCACTCCTCTGTCCGCCGCCTGGTGCAAGGCCTCGAACAACATTG
>CAZONP010000069.1:2653-10447 GCA_964581155.1 uncultured Candidimonas sp.
AGCCGCACGCGCACTCCTCTGTCCGCCGCCTGGTGCAAGGCCTCGAACAACATTGTGCCTGTCATGTCGCCGTGCCATATGTAGTACTGCACGTCCAGTGTGCGTTGCGCTTGCCGGGCCAGCAAGATGCGTGAGGCGAAGGCATCGTGCGGATCGGCCAACGTATAGATTCCGGCTTTCCCCGGGTTGGCGCGTATTTGCGGCGCCAGGTTGCGGCCCAAATCCGTGTCACGCGCTTCGGCGATGGGCAGTGCGGTGGATACGGTTCTGGACTGCAGCGAAGGCAGCGAGCCGCAGCCGCTCAGCATCCCGATGGACAGCACAAAGCCTAATAAACGTTTTGCAGTCATATTGCTCAGTACAGCGCCGAAGCGCCGAACCCCGCCTGGGGCTTGCGTTGGCTGGATTCGTGGATTTACCGCTGGTGAATGGAGGGTAGCACGGCAAATCGTGGCGGTGGCCAGAAGAACGAGCCAATATGCGTCTGCAGCAAAAACCTGGCTCTTGCCGTAACATAAGCGCAGCCGCACGCGCGATTCAATATCGGAACAGCACTTGGAAAGTAGCATTAAGACAACAATGGAACATGCGCCCACTTCGCAATCCAGGTTCCTGTCCAGAACCACGTCGGGCAATGGCTCAACACTACGCATTCAGGGTGACTGGACCCTGGCCAATTATGGCGCATTGGGTGAAGAAGTCAGCGCCGTGCAACGGGCATCTTCATCTCCCGGATTTTTGTCGACGGACACCATCGACCTTGCCGGCATGACGGCACTCGACACCGCCGGCGCATCTCGGCTGCTGGACTTGTTCGGCCAAGACCGCATGCGCTCCATCGCGGCGTCCCAGGCGGTGTTATCGCCCGAGCGGCGGGCGTTGCTTGACACTGTGGCGACGGCTGTAACGGGAAACACGCACGCGAAGGCGCAACAGCGGTCCGCGTTGGCCGAGATTCTGGAAAACATTGGACGCGCGGTCGTGGACCTGCATAAGCAGGTACTGGTATTGCTTGGCTTCATGGGCGTCACGCTTGAAGCGTTGACGCGCACACTGTTGCAGCCCCGACGTTGGCGCGTCACATCCATCGTCGCGCAGATCGAACAGACAGGACTGAATGCCGTGCCCATCGTGGCCATGCTCACCTTCATGGTGGGGGCCGTTATTGCATTCCTGGGGGCCACCATACTGGCCGATTTCGGCGCCACGGTTTATACCGTCAACCTGGTGGCCTTTTCGTTTCTTCGTGAATTCGCAGTCTTGCTGACAGCCATCTTGATGGCGGGAAGAACCGCCAGCGCCTTCACCGCGCAAATAGGCTCGATGAAGGTCAATGAAGAAATCGACGCGATTCGAATCAGTGGCCTGGATCCGATCGAGGTATTGGTGTTGCCGCGCGTACTGGCGCTGCTAGTGGCGCTCCCGTTGCTGACCTTCGTTGGAATGGTCTCGGGCATCGTCGGCGGCATGCTCGTGTGCGCCGTGGCCCTGGACATTGCCCCGACCATGTTTCTAGCCATTTTCAGGCAAGACGTCGAAATCACCCATTTCTTCCTCGGCATCGGCAAGGCGCCTATCTTCGCCTACCTCATTGCCGTCATTGGTTGCCTTGAAGGCTTCAAGGTTTCGGGCAGTGCCCAGTCTGTAGGCGAACACACGACGTCTGCGGTCGTGCAATCGATCTTCATCGTCATTTTGCTTGATGCGCTGGCCGCCCTGTTTTTTATGGAAATGGGATGGTAAAGACCGTAGCGGGAAAATCACGCGACGCTATCATCCGGGTACGCGGGCTGGTCAATCAGTTCGGCTCCCACGTGGTCCACCAGAATTTGGATCTGGATGTGTACCGCGGCGAAATACTTGGCGTCGTGGGTGGCTCAGGTAGCGGAAAATCATTGCTGTTGCGGTCCATCGTGGGGCTGCAACAGCCGCAACAAGGGAACGTGGACATTCTGGGCAACGACTTGGCTGGCATGACCGGGCAGGCGCGCTCCCAGTTGGAGCAACGCTTCGGCGTGTTGTTTCAACGCGGCGCCTTGTTCACTTCCCTGACAGTCACAGAGAATATTGCCTTACCATTGATCGAGCACGCCGGACTCAGCCGGCGCGATGCCGAACACCTGGCGGGTGTGAAATTGGCGTTGGCCGGTCTGCCGGCGAAGGCGGGCAATGATTATCCGGCCACACTGTCGGGCGGCATGATAAAACGCGCGGCCCTGGCTCGCGCCTTGGCCATGGACCCAGAGATCCTTTTTTTGGATGAGCCCACTGCCGGCCTGGACCCGATCGGGGCCGGGGCCTTCGATCAACTGATTGTCACCTTGCGCAATGCGCTTGGCTTGACGGTCTTTCTTGTCACGCATGACCTGGACACGCTTTACACCATCTGTGACCGCGTGGCGGTACTGTCGGATAAACAGGTGTTGGTGGCGGATACGCTCGCCAACGTAGAGAACACCGATGATCCGTGGGTGCGGGAATACTTTCACGGACCGCGCGGCCGCGCCGCCCGCCATGCCAGTCAACACATCCAGGAGCACAACTAATGGAACCTCGCGCTCATCATGTACTGATCGGGCTTTTCACGGTTATTGTGTGCGGCGCCGCCCTGCTCTTCGCCTTGTGGCTGGGCAAGTCCTACAAAGATGCCGACTTGGCCCATTACACGGTGGTATTCAATGAAGCCGTGCGGGGTCTTTCGCAGGGAAGCGCCGTGCAATACAACGGCATTAAGATCGGCGATGTGGCGGACTTGTCGCTGGACCCTGAAGATCCGCGCAAGGTCCTTGCCCGGATTCGGGTGGAAGGCGATATCCCAGTGACCGTAGACACAGCGGCAAGGCTTGTTCTGACCGGAATTACGGGAACATCAGTCATCGAATTAAGCGGCGGTACGCCCGGTGCCACTGCATTGACCGCCCCGGAAGGCGAGGACCCAGTGATCATCGCAACGCCCTCGCCCATTACTCAGTTGCTGGCCAACAGCGACAATCTCATGACGAACGTAACCGAACTGGTAGTAAGCGCCAAGTCCGTCATGTCGCCGGCCAACGCCCAACGTCTGGGCAATACCCTGGCGTCGCTGGAAGCCATGGCCGGCGCAATGGCGGACCAGAAGGACGACCTTACGGCATTGCTGCAGGCGCTGACCGCCGCCGGCAAACAGGCCACTATCACGCTGCAGCAGGCATCCACGCTGATGCGAAACGCGGATGCGCTGGTCACCAAGCAGGGAACAGAGACGCTGGAAGGCGCGCGCCGCGCCATGGTTTCCCTTGACAAGGCCAGTGCAACCATCAACGCCATCGTCCAAAAAAACCGAGGCGCCCTGAGCGGCGGCATGCAAGGTCTTAACCAGCTGGGTCCCACATTGCAGGAACTGCGCCGAACGCTGGCATCGATGCGCCAGGTCACGCGGGGGCTGGAAGGAAATGCCGCAAACTATCTGCTTGGCCGCGACAAACTCCAGGAGTTCGAACCTTGATCACATCCCTACGACATATGGCCATCCTGCGCCGGCTGGGCGCGACCCTTGTCTTGTTGGCGGCTTCCGCGTGCTCGATATTGCCCGAGTCCGAAGTCTTGGTGGTGTACCAGCTTCCCGCCTCTGCCGATGCCAATACCGGCCAACGTGCGAGCACGCCGCCGCGCCATTCCTTGCGGATCGCAACGCCGTATAGCAGCAACGTTATCGACAGCACGCGGGTCGTGGTGGTGCCGCAGGGCAGCCAGCTCAGTGCCTACAGCGGCGTGCGCTGGAGCGACTCCGCGCCCATACTTGTACGCGACCGGCTGGCAAGTGCCTTCCGATCCGACGCCCGCCTGGCATCTGTAAGCACTGACCACGGCAACATTGACGCCGATCTGGAGCTGAGGGGCGACCTATCGGCGTTTCAGGTTGAATACCACAATGGCGAGCCGGCGGTGCGCATACGCTTTGATGCCGCCTTGGTGCGTAGCGCCACCAACAGAGCCACCGCCACTCGTCGCTTTGAAATTACTCAGCCCGTTCAGGGCAAGGAGATACCGCAAGTCATCGCCGCCTTCGGCGCGGCTGCGGATCGTCTGTCGACCGACGTTGTGGACTGGACGATGGGATACATCAGCCCCCGGCGCGCCCCGTAATCGCACACAACTTGCTTAAAAGCTCGGACATCGGAACTGGTTTGCATAACTGGTCGTTGAACCCGACCGCATTGGCTTTTTCGCTGTAGCCGTAGCCTGACAAGGCAATGGCAGGGATGGTTGAATTTCTGGCTGACCGCCGCAATTCGGCCAGCAATTCATAGCCGCTCATGCCGGGCATTCCTATGTCGGAAACCAGCACATCGAAGTCATCATTGGCGAGTCGGGCCAGCGCATCCGACCCGCTTGCCGCCGTGGTTACATTGGCTCCTTCAATTTCGCACAAGGCGCCGAGCATATCCAACACTTCGATCGAGTCGTCAACGAGCAGGAGCCGCAATCCGCTCAGTAAGCCGTGGGAGTCCGGCGCCGCCTTTTGCACGACATCGGTCGCCTTGCCAGCCAACGGCAACCATAAGCTGAATGTGGCGCCACGGCCCTCACCTTCGGACGCGGCACTGACCCTGCCCCCATGCGCCTCGGCCAACTGGGCCACAAGCGCCAGGCCTATCCCCAGGCCATGCTTATGCGAGTTGAGCTGCCGGTCAACCTGACCGAACATGGTAAATACCTTATGCAGCCATTCCGGCGCTATCCCAATCCCCGTATCCTTCACATCCAGACGGGCCCGCTCGCCCTCACGCACCAGGTGTACCGACACCCTACCCCCCGCCGGCGTGAACTTGACCGCATTGTTTAATAAATTCCATACAATTTGTTCTATACGCGTGACGTCCCCGTCGACCACCAGCTCATCGGGGTCATTCAGTCCGTCCGCCGCCAATCCCACGTCCGCTTCCTGCGCTTGGGAACTGACGGCGTCCATAATGGTGGCCACTAGCGGCGCCAGCCGTATGGGCGCACGTTCCAACTTCAGTTTTCCTGTCTGCACCCGCGACAGGTCAAGCAAGTCGGCGATGATTTGCGACTGATTGTGTACGGACTGCCGCACAGCGTCGATCACCTTGACAGCCTTCTCCGACCCAACCACGCCCGGCGTGCGCGACAGCAAGTCCATATGCAGCTGTATCAGATTCAATGGATGGCGCAATTCGTGGGACATTACGGCAATGAACTCATCCTTCAGCAAGTTCGATGCTTTGGTACGCTCAAGATCCGACTGTTGCTCATCTTCCTCAATGCGCTTCTCCGTGAGGTCGCGAGCGATTTTCGCATAACCGCGCAAGCCGTCTTCGATCATGGGGTACACCACGCCACTGCAATAGAAACGTGATCCGTCCTTGCGGACGTGCCACCGGTCGTCGGCAGCATGGCCGCGTTGCCGTGCGGTGTGCAGCTCTTGTGCGGGCACGCCATTGGCGCGGTCTTCCGGCGTGAAAATAAGGTCCAAGGCCTGGCCTTCCACTTCGGTCGGCGTATAGCCGAACATTAACTCCGCCGCGCGATTCCAGCTTGTGATCCGGCCTGATTCGTCGGTCGTGATTATGGCAAAATCCTTTGTGCTCTCCGCAACCAGGCGCAACCTTTCCAGACCCTGTCGCAGTCTATCTTCGGCCATACGCCGCGCGGTGATGTCCACGAAATTCAGGACCGCCCCGTCGATGCGGTCTTCGGTCGTCCGATAAGGCAGTATTCGCGCCAGATACCACCGCCCATCGCTCGAACGCACTTCATGCTCTATAAGCCTCAAGGAATTGAACGAACTCGCCGCATCATCGATCATTCCAGGGTACTCCAGCCGATGGGTAATATCGGTAAGCAGTCTACCCCTATCCTCGGGAATCAAGTTGAACAATGCGGCCGTTTTCGGCGTGAACCACTTGACTCGCATCGATCGGTCCACAAATATGGTGGCAATATCGCTCGAGGAAATCAGATTCTGCAGGTCGTCGTTGATCTTTACGGTTTCATCAACCTTGGTCTTCAGCTCGTAATTGACCGTGATCAGTTCCTCATTGATGGACTCCAGCTCCTCTTTACTGGTTTCCAATTCTTCGGTGGCGGAGCGCAGCTCTTCATTTATGGCCTGGAACTCTTCATTCGAAGCCTTCAATTCCTCGGTGGACCGTTCAGAATATTCGATGGTCTGCTGCAGTTCCCGCCGCAACACCTGAATCTCCTGCTTCAGCCTGCCTATTGTCCCGGTCTGGAGCGTATCGTCGGCGCGGCGTTTTTCGGCCAATGTCCCTGCCGATAAGTCCGACTCCTCGAAAAACAACAGCATCAGTCCCTCTTCGTGATCCAGGCCGGCAAGCGGCGTGACAGTAATTCTGGCATCCGCGTTTCTGTTCTTCTGACGTATCGCCAACAGGCGGGTCTGGACGGGCCTGTCTGTCTTTATTGCCTCGGAGATCGCCGCACGAAGATCGAAACGCAATTCGGGGTAGACCAGGGACAATACGTTATGCGAGGGTTCGCCCCCCACATGTCGCAGATACCGCCCCGCGCTGTGCGACATATGAACGATGCGGAATGCCTTGTCGATCAACACGGTGGCCGGTCCGTACTTTTCCAGCGCCCGCTGATGCAATGTGGGATACGACAGCGGCGCAGCACCCGCAGAACGGACGGGAATCGGCTGCCACGACGGCGCACTTACCGGTTGCCGTATCAAGGATGGTGGGCGTTGTGCCGTCGTTGCCGGCAAGGAACGATAAATCCTGTGTTTCTTGTCGACAATGGCGAAAAGGTCGTCCACCGCATCGATCGTTTCGGATGCTCCCAGCATCAGATAGCCGCCGGGCAGCAAGACAGCATGAAACGTCCGCAGGACCTGAGTCTGGGCACGCCGGTCAAGATAGATCAGCAGATTGCGGCAGCTAATAAGCTGTATGCGTGAAAAAGGCGGATCGTGCAGAACATTGTGTGTCGCAAACAGGACTTGTTCGCGAATCCGCTTTGCTATGTGGTAGCGCAACTCGTCTCTTTTGAAAAACTGGCGCAAGTAATTTGGCGGGACGTCGGTCGTGATTGACGCCGGATACACCGCCTTTCTGGCGACGGCGATGGCGGCCTCGTCCACATCGGTCGCGAATATCTGTATCTTCACATCCGCCTTCTGGCGTTCGGCTTCGCCCGCCAACAACATGGCTACGGAATATGCCTCCTCGCCAGTGGAGCACGCCGGCACCCAGACCCGTATTTCCATAGGATCAACCCCACGTGCGTCTTCAATGATCGCCGGCACCACGTCGCGCTCGAGCGTGTTGAAGGCGTCAATATCACGAAAGAAATTGGTCACGCCAATAAGCATGTCGTCGAGCAATGAAGCAGTTTCGGCGGGATTTTTCTCCAAATATGCCAGGTATCCCGGGAGGTCACGCGCGCCAGTGACCTGCATACGGCGTTCAAGGCGACGAAGCACTGTCGCCCTCTTGTAGTGCTTGAAGTCGTGGCCTGTCCGTAACGACAGCAGCCGTAGCACGTCACCTAACGCCGTTTCCGCAGCCTCTGCACCCTCGTGCGTATTGGGTGCCGTAGCGATGGCGGGAACGACCTCGGCGTCGGGAAGCTCGATAAGCGCCGCCGTGTGCGCCAATTCAAGTAGTTTTTGCGGCATATCGGCCACAGGCAAGATGAAATCCACTACGTTACTTTCGATGGCGCTGCGTGGCATTCCGTCAAACTCCGCATCTTCGGGCAATTGGGCAATTCCCACGCCGCCCTGTTCCTTGATGCGCGCCATGCCAACGGATCCATCGGCGCCAG
>CAZONP010000070.1:0-4590 GCA_964581155.1 uncultured Candidimonas sp.
AGGGGTCTCGCGTGCTGGTCATGGGCCTGGCATTCAAAGAAAATTGTCCCGATCTGCGCAACACACGAATCGTTGATATTGTCAAAGAATTAGGCGAGTACAGTACGGAAGTCGATGTCTACGACCCCTGGGTGGACCCGGAAGCGGCCGTACACGAATATGGCATTACCCCGGTTGCCTCACTGCAGCAGGGGGCATACGATGCAATCATCCTGGCCGTGGCGCATGAGCAGTTCGTGGCCATGGGTTGCGACGAGATCCGGGCGTTGGGCAAGCCCGAGCACGTTCTCTACGACTTGAAGTACGTGCTCACCGCCGACCAGTCGGATTTGCGGCTGTAAACACTTTCTTCAAAGGCATCATATGAGCACGCGTTATCAGGAAATTTCTTCGCAGTTGCAGATCGAACCGCGCGTTTGGCTGGTGACAGGGTGTGCGGGCTTCATTGGGTCCAATCTGCTCGAAGCGCTGTTGTTGCTTGGGCAGAAGGTCGTGGGGCTGGACAACTTCTCCACCGGGCACCAGTACAACCTGGACGAGGTCGAGAAAACGGTCACGCCGCAGCAGTGGAGCAACTTCACTTTTCACGAGGGCGATATCCGTGACCTGGATACCTGCCACATGGCCGTCGCCGGCACGGACCACGTGCTGCACCAGGCGGCGCTGGGCTCTGTGCCCCGTTCATTGCAAGACCCCATCACCAGCAATAGCGTCAATGTGGGCGGCTTCTTGAATATGCTGGTGGCCGCGCGCGATGCTGAAGTCAAGTCGTTCGTGTATGCGGCGTCCAGTTCCACCTACGGTGATCACGAAGCCCTGCCCAAGGTGGAAGATCGCATCGGGCGGCCGTTGTCGCCGTATGCGGTGACGAAGCTGGTCAATGAGTTGTACGCCGATGTCTTCACGCGCGCCTATGGTTTCGGCAGCGTGGGACTGCGCTACTTCAATGTGTTCGGCAAACGCCAGGACCCCAACGGCGCGTATGCGGCGGTCATCCCCAAATGGATCAGCGCCATGATACGCGGCGAAGATGTCATCGTGAATGGCGATGGCGAAACCAGCCGGGACTTCTGCTTCATCGACAACGTCGTGCAGGCCAACATCCTGGCGTCTCTGGCGCAGCCCGAGGGCGTGAACCAGGTGTACAACGTGGCCTACAACGCACGCACAAGCCTGAACGAATTGTTCGAGTATCTTGCCAAGGCGTTGGGCAACAATGGCGTGGTCTACGACAAGCCGCCGGTATATAGCGACTTCCGCGCGGGGGACGTGCGCCATTCTCAGGCCGACATCAGCAAGGCCAAGCAATTGCTGGGCTACGAACCGATGCACAATATCGTACAAGGCATAGAGGTCTCCATGCCTTGGTATACGCAGTTCCTGCGTTGATTTGAAAACCCTTAAGCAACGACTGTCCAACCTGCATTCCGACCACCGGCGCATTGCCCAGGGCGCAATGCGGGTGGCGTTTTTTCTGTTGTTGGGGAAAGCCGCCGGCGCCTTCAAGGAAATGGCGGTGGCCTACCGCTATGGCGTAAGCGATGTGGTCGATGCCTACCAGTTCACCATGGTCATGGCGAACTGGCTGCCGATAACGCTGGTGGGTACGCTGTCCATTGTTCTCATCCCGGTGCTGGTGCGTTCGCGCAAGCAGCCGCGGCCCAACCGCGCCCGATTTCTTGGCGAGCTGCAGGGGTGGACGATCACCATAGGCACGCTGTTGGCTGTGGCTACGTATGTGGCATGGCCCTGGGTGCTGGATTGGACGGGGCAGGGGTTGCCCGCCGAGGCGCGCCGCATGAGCGCCGAGCTGATGCTGGCGTTCGCCCCGGCGGCTCTGCTCACGCTCATGACTGGCATCAGCGCCGCGCGCTTGCGCGCCCACGAACGCCATATCAATACGCTGCTCGACAGCGTGCCGGCGGTAGTCATTCTTGTATGGGTCTTGCTGGCAACGACCGTCACCGACGTGGGCCCCCTGTTATGGGGAACGCTGGTTGGCTATTTCATTCAATCAGCATGGTTGCTCTGGCTCGCGGCACGCGCCGACGGCATGTGGGCACGCCCGGCATTGGGCTTCCGGTCGGAGCATTGGCCCAATTTGGTCAAGGCGGCCGGCGTCATGCTGATCGGCCAGGTTGCCATGAGCTTCGTCGGCCCCATCGACCAGTACACGGCTGCCAACCTGGGCGGCAACGCCAATGCCACGCTGGGCTACGCCAGCCGCCTGTTGTCGCTGCTACTGGGCGTGGGCGCGGCCTCCGTCGGACGCGCGGCACTGCCGGTGCTGGCGGACATTCAAAGCCGTGGCGACCCTCACCGGGCGCGCTCAACCGCTCTGAAATGGTCGGTCCTGATGGTGCTCGGGGGTGGTGCCGTGACTCTGGTGGGCTGGGTGCTCGCGCCCTGGGGGGTAAGCCTGGTGTTCGAGCGTGGCGCCTTCACTGCGGCCAACAGCGCCGCCGTTGCCGACGTGGTGCGTTGGGGCCTGCTTCAGCTGCCTTTTTATTTTGGCGTACTCATACTGGTGCAGTTGTTGGCCAGTCAGAACCGGTACCGCCTCATGGCCGGCATTGCCGTCGCGAATTTTGCGCTCAAGGCGGTCATGAACCAGGTTTTGGCGCCGATCATGGGGCCCGCGGGCATCATGCTGGCGACCAGCATGATGTATGCCTTGTCTTACGGCTGCTACGCAGTGGCGGCCATGCGTTCATTGCCCGCGCCGGTGGCGCGCAGCAAGTAATTCCAACACAGGTATTGTCTTGATCCAATCGTCTTTCCAGCACCATCTGATGATAGTCATCCATTCGCTCAGCGGCGGGGGCGCCGAGCGTGTGGCCGCCGATCTGAGCGCTTACTGGGTACAACGCGGCTATAAAGTCACGCTGGTGACCCAGGCCGATCCGGGTACGGATGTCTATCCGCTACATCCCGCCGTTACGCGCCATTCCTTGCGCACGGCTGCCGCCAGCACGGGTAAATTCAATGCCGCTGTCGCTAACTTGCGGCGAGTGTGGAGCCTGCGCCGCCTGATTCAGCGTGAACGGCCCACCATCGTCCTGGGCATGATGACTACCGCATCCATCCTGGCGATCACGGCGGCGCGCGGTCAGTCATGCCGTGTGATTGCCACCGAACATACCCATCCGCCGTCGCAGGAACTGCCCGAAATGTGGCTGCGCCTGCGCCGCTGGGCGTATCCCCAGGCGGCCGCCGTCGTGGCGTTGACGGCAGGTACGGCGGCGTGGCTGCAACAGCACGTTCCGGGGTCCAGCGTCACAGTCATCCCCAATGCGGTGCGCTGGCCGCTGGAAAGCAGCGAGCCGGTGGTGGTGCCGCCGCCCGCACAGGGACGCCGCCGGTTGCTGGCCGCCGGGCGCCTGCACCCGCACAAAGGCTTCGATCTGCTTATACGCGCGTTCCACGAGATTGCCGGCCATTTTCCCGATTGGGATCTGGTGATTCTGGGCGAGGGCACTTGCCGCGAGTCCTTGCAGCAACAGATCGACGAGGCGGGTTTGTCGGATCGCATCAGCATGCCGGGCCGTGTGGGCAACGTAGGCGACTGGTACCAGCAAGCCGACTTGTATGTGCTCAGCTCGCGGGTCGAAGGCTTGTCCAATACCTTGCTTGAAGCCATGGCCAGCGGACTGGCGCCGGTGGCGTTCGACTGTGAAACCGGCCCCCGGGAAATCGTGCGCAACGGCATCGATGGGGTATTGGTGAATCCACCGGAAGACACCGAGGCATTGGCCGCGCATCTGTCCGACATGATGGCGCACAGGGAGCAGCGCACGGCTTACGCCCGACGGGCGGTCGATGTGCGCGACCGGTTTTCCACGACGCGCGTCATGGCGTTGTGGGGCCACTTATTTGAAGCGAATTAAGGCCGCCCACGGGGCCGGCATGGAACTACTATGTGTGGAATCGTTGGCATTTGGGGCGGTTTGCCCGACAAGCAGTCTGTCATCCGCAACGGTTGCCGGCGCATGCGGCATCGCGGCCCCGATAGCGAGGGCTATTGGGAGGACGAGGGCGCCGGCCTGGCATTGGGGCACGTGCGGCTGGCCATTCTGGACTTGTCCGAAGCCGGCAGCCAGCCCATGGTCTCCGCTTGCGGAAGGTTCGTGCTTGTCTTGAACGGCGAGGTCTATAACCACCTGGAGCTGCGCGATTCGCTGGAAGGCCAGGGCCGCGCGCCCGCCTGGCGCGGCCATTCCGACACGGAAACCCTGCTCGCCTGCTTTGGTGCCTGGGGAGTTGCCCGTACGCTGCAGTCGGCGGTGGGCATGTTCGCCATGGGACTGTGGGACAAGCACGAACGTACCTTGTCGCTCATGCGTGACCGCATGGGCGAAAAGCCCTTGTACATGGGCTTCGTGGCTGGCAACTTCGTGTTCGCGTCCGAACTGAAGGCATTGGTGGACTGTCCCGGCTTCAATCGGGAACCCGATCGCGCCGCCTTGTCGGCCCTGCTGCGGCACAACTACATTCCCGCGCCCTTGAGCATTTACGAATCCATCAGGAAGCTGCCGCCGGGTTGTTGGCTGGAGCTGTCGGAGCAGCAGCGCCGGCACGGCGGTTTGCCCC
>CAZONP010000070.1:4690-10396 GCA_964581155.1 uncultured Candidimonas sp.
CCGGGTTGTTGGCTGGAGCTGTCGGAGCAGCAGCGCCGGCACGGCGGTTTGCCCCCACCCGTTAAGTACTGGTCCGCGCAGGAAACGGCGCGGCAGGGGCATGGTCATCGGTTGGCGTTCGGTTCGGACCACGAGGCGGTGGACAGGCTGGAATCGGTTCTGACAACGGCGGTCAAGGGGCAGATGCTGTCGGATGTTGCGCTGGGCGCGTTCCTGTCGGGTGGTATCGATTCGTCGACCATCGTCGCCCTGATGCAGAAAGAGAACAGCACGGCCGTCAGGACGTTCTCGATCGGGTTCGATGACCCCGCCTATAACGAGGCGGAGCACGCCCGGGCAGTGGCGGCGCATTTGGGTACGCAACATACTGAACTCTACGTCAGCGCCAACGATGCGCTGGCGCTGGTTCCCGGGCTGGCCGGTGTCTACGACGAACCCTTCGCCGATTCGTCCCAGATTCCCACGTTATTGGTCACACAGATGGCGCGCCGGCATGTGACCGTGGCCTTGTCGGGCGACGGTGGTGACGAGCTTTTCGGCGGCTACTCGCGCTACTTCCGTGCGCAGCGGTGGTGGCAAAAACGGCAGGGCATTCCTCAGCGTTTGCGCGCACCTATGGCTTCGGTCGCGCGCATGGCTGCCAAGTTGCGCCGCGCCGGGCATGGGCGTGACCAGCTCGACAAGTTGGCCGAGGTGCTGGCCGCCCCGCATGCGGGCGCCTTTTACCGCCAGTTCGTTTCGTACTGGAAAGATCCGGCGCAGGCAGTGATTGGGGGGGGCGAATTTGCCGGCCCCTTCAATGATGCGCCAGACGCTGACTTCTTCGAGAGCATGATGCTGCTCGATGCGCAGACTTATCTTCCCGACGACATCTTGGTCAAGGTGGACCGCGCGGCCATGGCCAACAGTCTGGAAACCCGTGTTCCCATGATCGATCATCGCGTCTTTGCCTTTGCGCACAGTCTGCCGCTGGATTACAAAATACGCGACGGTCAGGGCAAGTGGTTGTTGCGCCAGCTTTTGTACAGGCATGTACCGCGCAGCATCGTCGAGCGGCCAAAGAAAGGCTTTTCGGTGCCGCTCGCCTCCTGGCTGCGGGGGCCGCTGAAAGACTGGGGGGCCGCATTGCTCGACCCGGCTCGGTTGCGTCAGCAAGGCTTGTTTCATGCGGCGCCTATACTGGCGAAATGGCAGGAGCATCAGTCCGGACAACGTGACTGGAGCACCCACTTATGGAGCATACTCATGACGCAGGCATGGCTCGAGCAGCAAAGCGCAACGGCCAAGGCAGATTTGGCATGAAGATCCTGTTTTTCGTCAGCTCCATGCACGCGGGCGGCGCCGAGCGTGTCGCCGCGACGCTGGCCAACGCGTGGGCCGAACGCGGCGACACGGTCACCCTGGCGCCCACCTTCACCAAAAAGGGCCAACTCTTTTATCGCCTGGGCCGCTCGGTGAAGTTGGTCTGGTTGGCGGACCGCATGGGCTGGCTGGGCAAGACCCGGTTGGCGGGAATCAGAAAGCTCTTCGCCATCCGTCGTCTCGTGAAAGAGACTCAGCCCGACGTCATCGTCTCGTTTCTTACCAATGTCAACGTGATGGTATTGCTGGCGGCCGGCCGCATGGGCGTGCCCATTATTGTTTGCGAACGCACGAACCCGGCGGTCAGCACCAGCGCGGGCCGGCGCTTGCCGGCCTTGCGCCGCTATACCTACCCGCGGGCCACCATCGTTACGCTTCAGTCCCAGGACAGCGTTGAGGCGTTCACCAAAATGGTGCCGGGCATGCGCCAGCTTGCCGTCATTCCCAATCCCTTGCCGCCCGAATTGTTGAATGCGCCGCGTACGCGTGTGGTGAAGGCTTCTTCTGCACGGTATAGGCTGGTGGCCATGGGCCGGCTGGTCGACTTCAAACGCTTCGATGCGTTGATCGGCGTCTTTACGCAGCTGGCCGTGCAGTACCCGGAATGGGACTTATACATATGGGGCGAAGGACCGTCGCGCCCGGCGCTGTTGAAGTTGATCCAGGATGCGGCGCTGGAGGCGCGCATATTCCTGCCGGGGCGTACCGACGACCCCTGGTCGGAGCTTGCCGCCGGGGATGTCTTTGTGCTGACGTCCCGGGTCGAGGGCTTTCCCAACGTATTGCTGGAGGCGATGGCCCTGGGGCTGCCTTGCGTAACGGTGGATTGCCCCAGCGGACCGCGCGAGATGAGTCGTGATGGCAAGGATGCCTTGCTTGTGCCTGTGGACGACGAACCGGCCCTGAAAGACGCCTTAAGCCAGCTTATGAGCGATCCGGCGTTGCGCGACGTCCTGGGCAGGCACGCGGCCGTATCGGTCAGCAGCCGCTACGGCCTTCCCGAAGTGCTTGCGCTATGGGATGCCTTGTTCCAGCGCGCGCAGTCCGGTGTTCAGGGCAAGGAGCGCCCGGCATGACGGAACCCGTGCCCGGCCGCCACATGCCTTTGCATGTCGTGCACATCATTTCCGGCCTGGGGCACGGCGGCGCCGAAACCGTGTTGCATCGCCTGGCAACGGCGCCCACGCAGCGGGATCGCCATACCGTCATCTCCATGGGTGAAGATGGCGTGTTCGGGCCGCAGTTGCAAGCGGCGGGCATAACCGTTCATGCACTGCATATGAAGACGCCCGGCGGAGCGGCAAAAGGCTTGCTCCGTTTGTATCGCCTTTTGCGGCAGTTACAGCCGGATGTCGTCCAGACATGGATGTACCACGCCGATCTAGTGGGCGGCATGGTGGCACGTTTGGCCGGCATAAAGGCGGTGGCCTGGGGCATACGCAATTCCGGCGCGGACTTGCACCGAAGCAGCCGTTCGGCGCGTGCCATCGCCTGGGTGTGCGCGCGCCTGTCGGGCGTCATTCCCGCCTTGGTTATCTCGTGTGCGGAAAATGCGGCGCGCCGCCATCAGGAATGGGGTTATCGCGCCGACCGAATGCTCGTTATCTCCAACGGCTACGACTTGTCATGCTGGCAGCCCGATGCGGCCGCGCGGGCCGACGTGCGCGCACAGTGGGGCTTCACAGACGACGTTGTCGTCATCGGCAGCGTGGCCCGCTGGAATCCGCTGAAGGACCATGCCAATTTGCTTGCCGCCTTTGCCGAAAGCGCCGGCCGAAATCCATCGTTGCGCTGCGTGCTCATCGGGCATGGCATGGATGAGGCCAACGCCGAGTTGATGGCGCTCATGGCGCGCCTGGGGCTGGACAGCAAGATCAAGCTGTTGGGCCGGCGCGATGACGTGCCAAGGCTGATGAACGGGCTCGACATTCACGTGCTGTCCAGCCGCGCCGAAGGCTTCCCGAATGTGGTGGCCGAAGCGATGGCAACTGGTGTTGCCTGCGTCGTCACCGACGTGGGCGACGCGGCCCGCATGGTGGGTGAAAGCGGCTGGGTGGTGCCTCCCCAGGATGCGCACCGCCTGTCCGTGGGCATCGACCAGGCGGCTGCACTGATAGGGTCGGCGCACATGGCGCAACGCCTGCGGGAAGGGCGCGCGCGCGTGGCCGAGCTGTTCAGCATCGAGGCCATGGTCCAAAATTACCAAGTGGCCTGGCGACGCCTGGCTCTGGATTATTCGCGCGGCCGCCGCCTGCTGTTCGTTGTAAATAATCCAGCCTTCTTTTTGTCGCACCGTTTGCCGCTGGCTTTGAGCGCGATGGCTGCGGGGTTCGATATCCATGTCGCCACCATGGATGGCCCGTCGGTGCCGCGCATCGTCGCGCATGGCCTGACGCACCACATCATTCCCATGACGCGCAGCGGCAAGCATCCCCTCCAGGAAGTGCGAAGCATTTATGCGATATGGCGCTTGTTCCGGCGGCTGCGTCCCGCGTTGGTGCATGCGGTAACGATCAAGCCGGTGCTTTATGGCGGAATAGCGGCACGCCTGGCTGGCGTGCCGGCCTATATTGCCGCTGTCTCCGGCCTGGGGTTCGTATTCTCGCGACCAGATCGTCGCATGGATATCTTGCGGTGGGCCGCTACAGGCCTGTATAAGCTGGCCCTGGGCCATCCCAATAGCCGCGTCATCTTCCAAAACCATAATGACCGCGATGTGCTGCACCAGGCGCATGTCGTTCGCCTTGATCAGACGGTGCTCATTCGTGGTTCGGGGGTGGACTTGTCCGAGTTCCCGGCGCATCCGGAACCCCAAGGTAAACCGGTGGCTATCATGGTGGCGCGCCTGCTGGTCGACAAGGGCGTGCGCGAATTCGTTCAGGCCGCCAAGCTGTCGGCGGGCCACCCCAGCGGCTTACGCTGGGTACTGGTCGGTAGCCCCGACCCAGGCAACCCGGCAAGCATAGACGATGAGGAATACGCGTTGTGGCGCAGCGATGCCGCCGTTGAATGCCTGGGCGAGCGCAACGATATTGCCGAACTGCTTGCGCAATCCCACATTGTCGTGCTGCCGTCGTATCGCGAGGGTTTGCCCAAGTCGCTGGTCGAGGCCGCCGCCTGCGGGCGCGCCGTCGTCACCACCGACGTGCCGGGGTGTCGCGACGCGATCGAGCCTGGCGTATCCGGCTTGCTGGTGCCGCCCAAAAACGTTCCGGCGCTGGCTCATGCGGTGCTTCGGCTGGCCGACAATCCCGCTATGCGGGTTCAAATGGGCGAAGCGGGCCGCCGTTTGGCCGAGCAGGCATTCGACGTGGACAAGATCGCCCACGCCCATGTCGCGCTTTACAAGCAATTGACGTTCAACAGGCCAATCAGTGCCTGATCGCCCACGCTAGAAGGGAAGCTCGAGATCTGGCGAAAGTGCTTGCAGCGCATGGCGGAACTCCACCTTGATGCGTTCCAGGGCGTCGGCGGTTTCCCCTTCGAAGCGAAGGACAACGACCGGCGTGGTGTTGGAGGCGCGCGCCAGGCCGAAGCCGTCCGGGTACTCGGCTCGCACCCCGTCTATTGTGTTGATGCCGGCGGCGCCCGGGAACTTGCCTTCTTTCTGTAGACGTTCAATCAAGGCGTGGGGCTGGCCTTCCTGCATATGCAGCTTCAGTTCGGGCGTGGACACGTCCTGAGGCAGGGCTTCGAGTACGGCCGATGCATTCTTCTGGCGCGAGACGATTTCAAGCAGCCTGGCCGCCGTGTACAGACCGTCGTCGAATCCGTACCAGCGTTCCTTGAAGAAAATATGGCCGCTCATTTCACCCGCCAGGGGCGCACCGGTTTCCGCCAGCTTGGCCTTGATCATGGAGTGGCCGGTCTGCCACATGAGCGGAATGCCCCCCGCTTGCTCGATGGAGCGCGCCACATGGCGGCTGCATTTGACGTCGAAGATAATGGTTGCCCCCGGCAAGCGGTGCAGCACGTCCTGCGCATATAGAATCAGTTGGCGGTCGGGCCAGATGATTTCGCCCGACTTGGTCACGACGCCCAGGCGATCGGCATCGCCATCGAATGCAAGCCCCAGTTCGCAGTCGGTGTCCTTCACGTGCTGAATCAGGTCTTGCAGATTATGCGGGTCGGCCGGGTCCGGGTGGTGGTTGGGAAATGTGCCGTCCACATCACAAAACAAGGCATCCACCTGGCAACCCAATGCCTTGAATAGGCGCGACGCCACCACGCCGCCCACACCATTGCCGCAGTCAATCGCGATCTTCATGGGGCGATCCAGGGTAATGCCGGTGACCACGCGCCGCACGTACGCGTCACTGACATCGATGACAGTACGCGTGCCGC
>CAZONP010000071.1:0-10192 GCA_964581155.1 uncultured Candidimonas sp.
GGCATAGGCCGACAAGCTTTCCACGTAGCGGCGCTGCCCTTCCGCATAAAGTGTATCGAAGGCCAGGGACGATTTGCCCGACCCGGACAGTCCTGTCACCACGACCAATTTATGGCGTGGCAGGTCCACCGATATGTTTTTCAGGTTATGCGTACGGGCGCCCCGGATGCGGATCGCTTCCATCAGGTTCATTAAGGTCTTTCAAAGGCTAACTTGCTACTATAGCTCGCTGCGCTCTTATGTGCGTTGGGCAGCTTGCCTGATTTGTTTTGATACAGCACCCGACATGGCCCACCTTACCGAGTTTTTCGATGAATACGCCTTCCGCCCCGCTTAGCAGATCCCCACGGGCCAAGCTCAAGCTCACGTCCGTCGAACGCCGCGCCAGCATTATGCTGGCCCTGCTGTTTGCTTCGCGCATGCTGGGCCTGTTTCTTCTGACGCCCATTTTTGCGGTTGCCGCGTTAAGCATCCCGGGCGGCAGCGACGCGGCGAAAGTTGGCTTGGCGCTGGGCGCCTATGGTCTTACCCAGGCCATCATGCAGATCCCGCTCGGCATGGCGTCCGACCGGTACGGGCGCCGTCCGGTCATTGTGTTCGGCATGCTGCTGTTCATTCTGGGGGGCGTCATTTGCGCCTTGGCCGAAAATATTGACTGGATCATCGCAGGCCGCGTCATCCAAGGCTTGGGCGCAATTTCCGCTGCCATTACCGCGTGGGTGGCCGACGCTACCCGGCCGGAAGTCCGCACCCGCGCCATGGCCATGGTGGGTGGGTCCATCGGTATTTCGTTCGCCGTGTCGCTGGTCTTGTCGCCCGTGTTGGTCGGCGAATTCGGCTTGTCGGGGCTGTTCTGGGCGATCAGCATACTGGGTTTTGTTTGCCTGCTGATCGCGGCGTTCGCCGTGCCCTCGACGCCGCAAAGCAAAGCCGCCATTGTTCAGGCCAGTCCGCGCGATGTGCTCGGCCATGCCGATTTGCTGCGCCTGAATTTTGGGGTGTTCTGCCTGCATTTCATTTTGATGGCCATCTTCATTGTGGCGCCCGGGCTGCTTGCCACGTTGGGCGGCTACGATTCGGCGAACCTGTGGGAAGTGTATTTGCCGGTCATTTTGCGGTCCTTCGTCCTGATGGTGCCGGCGGTCTTTTATACGGAAACGCGCCATGCTCATAAAGTCGCCATGGAAACCTCTGTGGCCGGGCTGGTCGTGTTCCTTGCCCTGATGCCCATGGCCAGCGCCAGCTTCTTCGGCTTCGTTGCCATGCTGGTGGGCTTCTTCATTGCGTTCAACATCCTGGAGGCGCTGCAGCCATCGCTGGTGTCGCGCGTGGCGCCGCCGGAATACAAGGGTCTGGCCCTGGGCTTCTACAACACGGCCCAGTCCCTGGGCATCTTCGCCGGCGGCGTCACGGGCGGCCTGCTGGCCTCATACGACCGCCCGGCTGCGGTTTTCCTGGTGTCCAGCGGATTGGCATTTATCTGGTTCCTGACCGCGCGCGGCTTTAAGTCGTCCTCGTGAGAGGGACAATTTCAGGCCTTGGTGATAGTACGCAAATCTATGGAACGCGCGGCGGATATCGTCGATAATGGCGCTAAGTGAAATTTTAATGGTAAAGGTATAGTCATGGCCTCAGTGAACAAAGTCATTCTCGTCGGCAACCTCGGTCGCGATCCGGAAGTACGCTACAGCCCCGACGGCGCGGCTATTTGCAACGTTTCCATTGCCACCACGTCGCAATGGAAAGACAAGGCGTCGGGCGAAAAGCGCGAAGAAACCGAATGGCATCGCGTCGTTTTCTACAATCGCCTGGCGGAAATCGCGGGCGAATATTTGAAGAAAGGCCGTTCCGTCTACGTGGAAGGCCGCTTGAAGACACGTAAGTGGCAAGACAAGGACACGGGCGCCGATCGCTACAGCACCGACATTGTCGCCGACCAAATGCAAATGCTGGGCGGTCGCGAAGGCGGCGAGGCCGGTGGCGGTGAATACAACCAGGCACCTGCTCCAGCGCGCGCTGCGCGTCCGGCACAACCCCGTCCGGCGGCACCGCAGGCGTCCCCGGCAGCTAACCTGGCCGATATGGACGACGACGTTCCTTTCTAACTCGCAGTGACCACTGGTCAAAAAATAACCCGGGAGACTTTTGGTCTTCCCGGGTTTTTACTATTTCATAGAGTGCGTCTTAGTTGATCGTGACGTTGGCCTGTTTGGCTGCTTCACCCCAACGTGCGGTTTCAGATTCAATGAATTCACCGAATTCCGCCGGTCCCTTCAACTGGGTCACAGCGCCGAGTGCCGCCGATTCCTCCTGCCAGGAGGGGCTTTCCACGATCTTCTTGATCTCGTCAAAGAGCTTTTGCTGGACGTCTTTGGGGATGTTCTTCGGCGCAACCACACCGATCCACGGATCGCCCCGGAAACCGGCATAGCCCGACTCCGAGATCGTGGGGACATCCGGCAGTGTAAGCACGCGGTTTTCGCTGGCGACTGCCAGGGGTTTCAACCGTCCTTGTTTGACCAATGGCTCGGCAATGGAAACCACTTCGAACATCACGTCAACCTGGCCACCAATGACATCCGTCATTCCAGCAACTCCGCCTCTATAGGGGATGTGCAGGAGGTCTATGTCCGCGCGCTTCTTGAACATTTCCATGACAAGGTGGTTGGTGACGCCGTTGCCGCCGGATGCATAGGTGACTTTGCCCGGGTTCTTCTTCGCGTATGTCGTCAGTTCTTCCAGCGTGTTGAACTTGGACGATGTGTTGGTGAACATGACCAATGGGAACATCCCCAGAAAGGCAATGGGTTCCAAGTCTTTCTCCGCGTCGTATCGGAGGTTCTTATAAATCCACTTGTTCACAGCAATGGGGCCGCTGGATGTGGCCAGGATGGTATAGCCATCGGGATTGGCCTTTGCCACTTCTTCAGCGGCCAGACCTGCGCCTACGCCAGGCTTGTTGTCCACGAAAAACGACTGGCCCAGGTTGGTCGTTAGTCGTTGGGCCAGCTTGCGGGCGATGACGTCCGTGGTTTGTCCAGGAGGAAAGCCCACCAATACGCGGACTGCCTTGGTCGGATAGTCGATTGCGGGGGCCGGTTCGGTGGCATGCGCCTGATATGTGACAGCTGCGGTAAGCAGCATTGCCAGGGCGGATTTTACGAGTTTCATTATGTCTCCTTGTGCAGCGGTACTGTTTGTAAAGATAAAACCGTCCTTGACGGCGTGTGGAATCAGAGTGTGTTCAACGGACAACGCCTTGGTGCCGCAAGCTCGTAATCGTCTGGGCGTCATAACCGGCGCGCTGCAGGATGTCATCGGTTTGCTCGCCCAATAACGGTGCTCTTCGCTTGACCTCGCCTGGCGTGACGCTGAGCTTGATGGGCACCCCTGTGACACGCACCGGCGTACTCGAGCCGGGTTGCTCCAGCTCGACAAGCATCTCGCGCGCTTCATAGTGCGGATCGTTGAATATGTCTTGCGCCGTATATACCGGCCCAAACGGGATAATCCCGCCCAGGATGGTGGCGAGCTGGGCTTTGGTGCGCGACGCGGTAAAGGCTTCGATGGCGCTGATGACTTTCGCGGAGTGCTGGACGCGGGCCGCGTTCGTTGCATATTGCGGATGGTCGATCAGATCCGGCCGCTCTATGACGCCCGCCAGTTTTCTCCAGAATTCATCGTGCGCACATGCGATGGAAACCCATCCGTCTTGCGCACGGAAAAGACCGAAGGGACACAGCATGGGATGCTGGTTGCCTTGCGGCGTGGGATTGCTGTCGGTATAAGAGCGTTGATAGACGATGCGCTCGCATAGCGCAAGAACGCAGTCCGTCATGGCGACGTCGACGAATTGCCCTTGGCCGGTGCGGCGTGCATGGTGCACCGCCGCCAGTATCCCTATGCCCAGCATCAGCGCCGGGACGGTGTCACCGACGCCAGGCCCTATTTTCGTGGGCGAGGCTGCGTCAGGCCCCGTAATGCCCATGATTCCCCCCATGGCCTGCGCCACAACGTCATAGGACGGCCAGTGTGCGTAAGGGCTTTCGCCGCTTCTGGGGTCTCCGAATCCGCGAATCGCGCCATATACCAAGGCGGGATTCGTTTCACGTAGCGATTCGTATGATAGTCCCAGCCTTTCCATGACGCCGGCGCGGAAATTCTCGACGACAACATCGGCGCTCTGTATCAGTTTGCGCAGAATGTCTTTGCCACTGGCCGTCTTCAGGTCAATGGCGATGGACAGCTTGTTGCGATTGACGCTTTGGAAATAGCCACCGAAATCGCGCAGTTCATCGTCTTCCAGGAATGGCCCGGTGGCGCGGGTGCCGTCGCCTGCCAAGGTTTCCACCTTAATGACTTCAGCACCATGATCCGCGAGCACCTGGGTACAAAATGGACCCGCCAGCATTTGGGTAAGATCCACAACTCGGAGGTCCGAGAGTGCTCCTGTATTGGTCATTTCGTGTTTCCGTTTTGCAGTGTTGTCAGCATGGGTTGGTTCTACGGCTTGGCGATTTTTCCCAGAAGAGCGTCGGAAATAATGCGTTTCTGAATTTCGGATGTGCCTTCGAAGATCTTGGTCAGCCGAGCGTCGCGCCAATAGCGTTCTGCGGCGAAATGCGTGGTGTAGCCTGCGCCGCCGTGGATCTGAAGGCCTTCGCTTGTGACGTGTTCGGACATTTCGCTGGCAAACAGTTTGACCATTGCGGCTTCGGTATCGCAGCGGACGCCTTGATCGATTTTGGCGCAGACGGAATACAGCAGACTGCGGGAGGCTTCGATTTGGGTCGCCATATCGGCGAGCTTGAAGCGAATTGCCTGGAAGTTGCCTATGGGTTCGCCAAACTGAGCGCGATCTTTGGCATACAGAATGGAATCCTCCAGACTGCCTTGGGCCAGCCCGATGGAACGCGCCGCCGTATGGGCACGGGCCGTTTCGAGTCCGGCCGTTGCCAGATAGAATCCGCGGCCCTCTTCGCCCACCATTTGGGAATGGGGTACGCGGAACTGGTCGAACGCCAATTCCCATGTCGTCCAGCCGTGGTAGCCGATTTTTGGAATGATGCTTCCTTTGACGCCTTCAGGCAGGCTTCCCCGGGGCTTTTCGATCATGAACGCGGTGAGGCCGCGATGGCGTGCCTTGGGGTCGACATTGAAGTCGGTGCGCGCAATAACCAGGATGAAGTCGGCTTGGTCGGCAAACGTACACCAGTACTTGCTGCCTGTAATTTCCCATTCGTCGCCGTGACGCACGGCCCGGCAACTGATGTTCGACACGTCGGAGCCCGCATTGGGCTCTGAAAGCGAATAAGCGCCCAGGAATTCGCCGCGAGCCATGCGTGGCAAATACTCCGCCTTCTTTTCAGGAGAAAGCGACTTCAAAGCGCCGATCAACCCATTACCCCGGGCGATCAGGCTTCCCACGCTCATCCACCCACGGGAAAGCTGCTCGGCCACGAGGCAGTATTCATATGCGCCCAAGCCCAGGCCCCCATATTCTTCGGGGATCAAAATGCCGAAAAAGCCCAATTCCGCCATTTCGTCTATCAGTTCGCGGGGAATGGCTCCCTTTTCCGGGTCCAGCTTATTGGCCAGAGGCAGTACGCGTTCCATTGTGAACTGCTGTGCCGCCTCTCGGATCATCCGGCGTTCTTCGGTCAGTATCTGCATCCTGGGCTCCGTTCCTGCATCAAATATTCGGTTAGATTGAATGTACGTACATAGTATCACGTTGGTTTTTGATTTTGGCAATACCTTCGGAGTGGTTAATGGGTCTTTATAATTAAATAACCCATAGTTAACGTGACGTTAAGTCCTTGATTTTCCGCGGAATCAAATTGACATGGCCTTTTGTCGTGTTTACTATGTGCGTACATATATCCCTGAAAGCCTGGCGGATAAAGCCGTGGTTCGGGTCGCACTTGAAAGAGGAAAGAGGAAACATGGCAAGCAAGGATAGGTTGGGAAATTACTTCGAAGACTTTTATGTTGGAATGAAGTTGAAGCACGCGACACCGCGTACGCTCACAGAGGGCGACCGCAGTCTTTACATAGGGCTGACCGGTAGCCGCAGTGTGTTGGGCACAGCACGGACCAATGCGCAATTGTTGGGGCTGGAGCGCCGTCCGATGGAGGATTTGCTGGTTTTCAACATTGCCTTCGGCAAGACGGTTCCCGATATTTCGCTGAACGCCGTCGCGAATCTTGGCTATGCAGACGTGCGTTTCCTGGAACACGTTTTCGCGGACGACACCTTGTCAGTGGCAAGCGAAGTCATAGGCGTGAAGGAAAACAGCAACGGCAAGACCGGCGTGGTTTATGTGCATTGCGTTGCGCGCAATCAACACCACCAGGAAGTGTTGAGCTGGACGCGCTGGGTCATGGTGCGCAAGCGCGGCGTTGCGCCCGTTGATGCGCCGCCCGTGGTGCCGGTGTTCGATGCCGTGGTTGCGCCTGCGCGTCTGCGCTGCGGCAGTTATGAAAGCCCCGCAGCCATTTGTTCGGTCACCGGCGTATCCGATTTGTGGGAAGACTATAGCGTAGGCGAACGGATCAATCATCTGGGTGCGATGACTATAAACGACAGCGATCACAGTACCGCCACGCGGCTGTATCAGAATACCGCCAAAGCTCACTTCGACGGTTTTGCGATGTCAGACACGCCGGCCGGCAAGCGCTTGGTTTATGGAGGCCACATTATGTCGATTGGCAAGGCGCTTTCTTACGATGGGCTGGAGAACGCGCTGACTATTCTGGCGATAAACGCAGGCAGTCATGTCTCGCCGAGCTATGCCGGTGACACCATTAGTTGCGTGACCACGGTGATCGACAAATTCGATCTGGACGTTCCCAATGTGGGTGGCCTAAGGCTGCGCATGCTGGCCGCAAAAAACTTGACGGCCACTTCCATTGAACTCCCGGCCGTCGTGGACGGCAAGGCAAGTTATCAACCGGCGATCGTGCTCGATCTTGACTACACGATCGCCATTCCAAAAAGAACGTAAGGAGCTACTTATGACGATGGCAACACACCCGAAAGATGCGCTTTTCTCCGGCGAGCAGGCATTTCCGATTCTGCCGGTTTGCGAGCATTTCGCGGGCAGCGAAAAACTGATGTACAAGGCCATGGCGCTTCAAGCCGAATATGGGCCGATCTTCGATATTACGTGCGACTGCGAAGATGGCGCCGCTGCCGGGCAGGAAGTCGCTCATGCAAGCATGGTTGCGAATGTGATCAACTCCGACAGCAACACGTTGAATATGGCCGGCGTGCGCATTCACGACCCGGCGCATCCCGCCTGGCGGCAGGATGTCGATATTGTGGTTGGCCAGGCGGGCAAGCGCGTGGCTTACATCACCATCCCCAAGGCAACGTCATTCCAGCAAGTCAAAGAGGTGATCGAGTACATCCAGACTGTCGCGCAGAACGCCGGCATTACGCGTGCCTTGCCGGTTCACGTGCTGATCGAGACGCATGGCGCCTTGCAGGATGTCTTCCGGATTGCGGAGCTGCCCAACATCCAGGTTCTTGATTTTGGGCTGATGGACTTCGTCAGCGGACATCATGGCGCCATTCCCGCGGAAGCAATGCGCAGCCCGGGACAATTCGAGCATCAGCTATTGGTTCGTGCCAAGGCGGATGTCGTTGCCGCTGCTTTGGCAAATGGCATTGTCCCAGCCCATAACGTCTGCCTAAGCCTCAAGGACACCGAGATAATCCAGTCGGACGCCAAGCGCGCGCGCAACGAGTTCGGCTTTCAGCGTATGTGGAGCATTTACCCGGCGCAGATTAAGCCTATTGTCGGCGCCATGCAGCCCGACTTCAATGAAGTGGCGGATGCGGGCGAAATATTACTCGCTGCGCAAAAGGCCGATTGGGGTCCCATTCAATATAAGGGTGAGCTGCATGATCGGGCAACGTACCGGTATTTCTGGGGCATTATTGAAAAAGCCAAAGCGACGGGGATGGCTTTGTCCGCCGATGTTGATGCCGCATTCTTTTAAAGCGGCCCGGCCTGGCGGTAACGCCGCAGACGGTCGCGGCCGTCAGCCGGTGTTTTTGTTGCGGCGTAGTTGAAGAGAAAACGTGACTCTGTCGGCCGGATATATCGTCTCTGTGATTTCGAGTATCCGGCCGTGCAGATCCTTGTAATGCCGCACCACCCTCAGTCCCGCTGAATGGGCCTGGGAACCCAATGCTTGCGCCAGCCTTTCATCAAGCAGCGTGCCGGAGATGACTTGCCGGATTTCCGCGATGGACTGCCCGCATTCTTGTTCTATCAGCGAACTGACCAACGTTTGTGGGTTTTCCTGGATATGCGATGTGATTTTTTCGAATGCCGGGTCGATGTAAATGCTTACCCACGAGATGGGGGTATCGTGTTTTCGGACATTGTTCCGGGTACCGGTGAACAGGATCCAGTCGCTGCCTATTGGCGCTTCAAGGCGTCGCGCGGTCGGACGGTCCAAGGTGACCTGCGCTTTGTCCTGCAACGATCGGACTTCCGTTGCGGCGACGTGCACCAGGTCGTCGATGGAGTCGAAGGACTGGGTATAGGCCGCCTCGGGATTGACGCTTTCAACCCTGCTTCCCACGGATTTTTTTCGCGAAATGTGGCCCTTGTCCTGGAGGATCTTGAGCGAGGCGCGCACGGTGTGGCGGCTGACGCCATAGTGTTCGGCAAGATCGTGTTCGGTTGGCAGCAGGCTTCCCACTACATAACGGCCGTCGGCGATTTCTTTGATAAGGTGGTTTGCGACCTCGAGATAGCGCGCAACGCGTGCGACGGGCCTATTGGTGGGTGTGGCTGGAATTGGCATGGACAAAGAGAATCGCAATGATCAATAGGCAGGACGCCATTTCTGGCATTAAAGATACCATAGTAAGCGCTGCGCATACCGATGATCAGGCGAGCACGTTCGGGCCCCTGGCAGGTACGCTTGCGATCCAGGTGGCTTCCACCGCATGTGTGCTGGCCTACCCGGTTCTTTCACCGGCGATTCCGGGCGCGACGGTTGGCGGTGTCGGTATTTTCGTGGCCATCGTCTACTTGGGCGCCGCCCTCGGGAGTGTGTTCGGCGGGCGGCCTATTGGCAGGTACGGGCCGCTGCGGGCATCGCAACTGGCTTTGCTCGTGCAGGCTATTGCCTTGTGCCTGATGACCGTGGAACTGTTTCCATTGCCGTGGGTTGGCGCGCTTGTGTGCGGCATTGCCTACGGTCCGATCAATCCGGCAAGCTCGCAGATTCTTGCGCGCACGACGCGGTTGACGCGCATGGGCCTGGTTTTTTCATTGAAGCAAACCGGCGTGCCCCTGGGAGGCCTTTTGGCCGGTGCGCTGCTGCCGTCGCTTGCCACAGCGCTGTCGTGGCAAGCCGCTTTGGTGGCATTGGCGGGTGCGACGGCGGTAGTCGCCTTGTCCTGCAATGGTTTGCGCCGGATGCTGGACCATCCCTTTGCCCGTGTGGCGCCGCGGCGCTGGATGTCGCCGCTGCTTGCCGTCTTACGCGATCGGCGGCTGCGCGCGCTGGCCATCGTGTCGATGATGTTTTCCATCGTTCAGCTTTGCTTGAGTGGGTATCTGATGGCCTATCTTGCCGGCGATGTTGGCATCGATCTGGTACGGGCAGGCATTTTGTACGCGTTTGCTCAAGGCGCCGGTATTGGCGGCCGATTAGTGTGGGGTCATTTAGCCGACAGGACAGGTTCCGCTGTCGCCGTCTTGTTATTGATCGCGCTCTTGATGGGCGGTTCGGCCTTTATGTTGAGCCTTGTCGATGTCGGTTGGGGGGTGATGCCCATGGGGTTGGTGATAATGGCGTTGGGGGCGACCGCCATTGGCTGGAATGGGGTTTATCTTAGTGAAGTCGCGCGTCTTGCGCCCGATGGACAAGTGGCCGCGATGACGGGTGGGGCGTTGTTTTTCACGTTTCTTGGGGTCGTCATGGGTCCGCCGATTTTTGGTTTGATCGCAACGTATATGGGCATGGGCGCGGCCTTTGCCTGGCTTGTCGTGCCAGTTGCGCTGGCCATCGCGATTTTGATTTTCAACTTGGTGTCCGGTCATTCGGATGTGAATGAATTGCGTTAGTCGTTGACGATGGCTGGCCGCGATTCACCTTTTTTTATTTTTTCTGGAGGATGCTCGATGAAGGTATTAGTGCCTGTCAAGCGTGTGGTTGATTACAA
>CAZONP010000072.1:0-1621 GCA_964581155.1 uncultured Candidimonas sp.
CCGCCATGGGCATACCCGTGCGCGATGTATTGCGCGTCAAGGGCACTCCCTACGAAGAGCTCGATCTAGGCAACCCGAAATGGACCGACGACGAACTGATCGGCTTCATGCTGGAACACCCCATCCTGATGAATCGGCCCATTGTCGTCACCCCACTAGGCACACGCTTGTGCCGGCCGTCGGAAACCGTGCTCGAGCTTTTGCCGCAAAGATAGTCATCAGCTAGTCCCCTTATTGGCCGACGTTGGCGCCATGACGGAGCTGGGTGCACGTTGTGGCAACCGACCATTAAGCACTGCATAAGCCACCAGGCCGATCACCAATCCCCAGAACGCACCGCCAATGCCCAGCAGGGTAATGTTGGCCGCTGCCGCGAGGAAAGTGATCAGCGACGCTTCGCGAGCCTTGGCATCGGCCATGGCGCTGGCGAGACTGCCGCCGATGGTGCCCAGCAACGCCAGGCCCGCCAGCGTGGTAATGAAGGTTGCCGGAAAGGCCATGAAAACGGCGGCCAGCGTCACCCCGAACACCCCGACCAGGATGTAGAACACGCCAGCGGCAATACCGGCGATCCAGCGCTTGTCCGGATTTTCGTGCGCCTCCCGACCGGTACAGATCGCAGCCGTAATCGCGGCGATATTGAAGGCGTGCGAACCGAATGGCGCCATCAGCAGGGAGCCGAGTCCGGTGACCGTTACGATGGGGTTGGCGCTGGTTCTGAAGCCGTCGTTACGCAGCACCAGCATGCCGGGCATGTATTGGCCTGTCAGTGTGATCAGGAACAGCGGCAGCGCCACACTCAACAAGGCGTTGAGCGAAAACGAAGGCATGGTGAAGACTGGCGCAGCCAGCGTTAGGCTCAGCCCCGACAGATCGACGCGATCCTGAACCAGCAGGAAGGCCAGCCCCAGCACCAGGATGCCCACCACCGCATAACGTGCGGAAAATCGCTTGAACACCAAGTAGGCAACGATCAGCAACCCGGCCAGCAGCGGGTCGATGCTCATGCCGCCGAAGGCGCCGATACCGAACTGGAGCAGAATGCCAGCCAGCAGCCCGGCCGCCACACCAGGCGGGATCAACCGGATAACGCGTTCGAACCAGCCAGATAGCCCGAGCACTACAAAGGCAAGCGCCGAAATCACGTAAGCGCCGACCGCTTCCGCGTAAGGGGTGGTCGCTAATGCAGTGACCAGAAATGCGGCCGCTGGTGTAGACCATGCCGTAATGATCGGCTCGCGGGAGATCCAGCTCAGGATGATCCCCGTCACGCCCACGCCGATAGATATCGACCACACCCAAGAAGCTGTCAGATCCGGGCTAAGGCCGGCCACTTTGGCGGCCTGGAATACCAGGATGAACGTGCCGCCGTAATTGACGATGACGGAGATCAGGCCGGCCACGACGGGATGGGTGAGATCGTTCCAGCGAACGGACGAAGGCGAGGATGACATGACCTGACGGGGCCTCTAGAAAAAATGGATGAGTGGAATGTGAAACGCATTTATAGCTTTAAAATGGACGGATGTTCCCAACCACTTTTCAAACGAGACACCGGCCAATTGTTCAAACACGCCCAACTTGAATCCGTCAAAGCCTGGATCGGCGACCCGGCGCATGG
>CAZONP010000072.1:1721-10130 GCA_964581155.1 uncultured Candidimonas sp.
GTGGTACCACGCCCGTTCGCGCCCGGTGTGCCGGAAACGCGCAGCTTTCCGCTTCAGACCTGGGCTCGACTGGAACGGCAGGTGTTGAAGGAATACGGTACTCGGGCGCTGCTGCACAGTCCGCCGGAAGGCATGGAACCGTTGCGGCGGGCCATCGCCGATTACGTCAACCTCGAACGGGGAGCATGCGCCACACCGGAGCGGGTACTGGTGCTGACCAGTTCCCAGCAGGCCATGACCCTGTGCGCCACCGTGCTGCTCGATGCCGGCGACCGCATCTTCATCGAGGACCCCATGTACCACGGCGCACGCAAGGCGTTCGACGCCGCCGCCCTGGAATGCGTACCCGTGCCGGTGGATGCGGACGGCCTGCGGGTGGAGTACCTGCTTGAGGCAACCAAAGCGGCCACTGAACCGCCCAGGGCCGTGCTCCTGACGCCATCGCACCAGTTCCCCACCGGGGCAACGTTGGCGCTGGATCGGCGCTTGGCCATCATCGAATGGGCCAGGGAGCACCAGGCCTGGATCATAGAAGACGACTACGATAGCGAGTTTCACTACGCGGGCAAACCCACTGCGTGCGTGCAAGGGCTTGATCCGCATGAGCGAACGATCTACATCGGCACCTTCACCAAATCGCTGTTTCCCGGCCTGCGCATTGGTTACATGGTGCTGCCGTCGCCGCTGGTGGCGCCCATGACCGTGGCCCGCACCCTGCTGGATGGGCACAGCGCGCCGATTCCGCAGCTCACGTTGGCGCGTTTCATCGAAGGCGGCCATTTCGGCGCCCATGTCCGCAGCATGCGCGCCGTCTATGCGCAACGCTGCGACGTGCTGGCACGACTGGTACGCCAGCACCTGGCCGACTTCGTGGAACCACGAGTGCCGTCGGGGGGCATGCAAATGCCCTGCATTTTCATACGCAACATCCCCGAACACGAGGCAGTGGAATCCGCGCGCCAGGCCGGCATCGATCTCCTGGGGCTAACGTCGCTGCATGCATCAAGCCGACACGAGGCGGGCTTCCTGATGGGGTTCGCGGCCCACGCCCCCCATGAACTGGAAATTGCCGTCAAGAAACTCGCGCAGGTGCTAAGCCGGATACATCCAAACAAGCATCAGGAATAACTTTATAGCGTGGGAATTGGTTATATTGATGCCCTCACCGCCTTCCAGGTTTCGTCACTCAAACAGAATGACTTTGATTCTGGCCAGAGCTTCCTCGTCGATAGACTGCGGTACGGTTTCCTTGAGGCGCACTTTGCGCGCACGCCAATCCAGCGATTTCAACTGATGACAGTGCACAGCGCCCTGTGTGTCCGTGCCCACGCCCATCAGCGTGACCACAGTACCGTAGGTTCGGGCGGCCGCAGCGGCCCCCTGCGAAATCGGGCAAATCATTGCCAACCCTTGCTGGTTGAAGACCTTGCCGCTCAGGACGAGACCAAAGTGCGGCCCTTGCATCTCTCGAGCTGAAGATGGGTCGAAATCCAGATGCACAATGTCGCCCCGGTTAGGCACGTAGGCCATCAACCGTTCTCCAGCCCAACGGTGGGCATCTCTTCCCAGCCCTCGACACGAGGCAGTCCTTCAGACATTTCTGCCATCAAGTCGGCCAGCTTATAACGCGGACGGGTGGGTGCCTCGACAGTCATCTTCTTTCCCTGAATGTGCAGTTCAACCTGGGAACCTTCGCTGAGACCGTTCTGGTCAATAAACACCTTGGGCACCGTCATCACGAGCGAGCCACCGGCTTTGCGTAGCGTTTGAAGCATGGCCATCTCCTGTTTACTGAAACTAAATAAATCCTATTTTGATAGAACTATATGTTTTATTCAAGTAGGATAATTTTATATCAGGCATTATTTGGAACATACGCGTTACGACAGCGTTCGAAAAATTTTGACACTCAAAGGCTCCGACACCGGCGCCAGTAAGCGTGGATGAGGAAACAGATCCAACCCACAACGCAGCAGCAGCGCAAACGCGGGGTTCTCCGCCCCGCACTTGCCAAGCTTTCTTGAAATGTCCCATCTGAACTAACATGACTGTCCGTGTCAGTCATTGCCAAATGATCGTGCATTAGTTGTGCAAGACGTGTCGCGACAAATCGCTTTACTGTATCGTCCCATACATCAGTGTTCGGCATTCGCCAGCACAGCCTAAAAACAGAATATTTACGGAAATATTGACTAAAAAATGAGCAGTTCCGGAAAGCTAGAAAACCACACCCCCATAGTGTAAGAAGGCATGCAAGCAGCGGCGTAAATCAAGCAATTTATCCTTTATTTTCAACCAACCAGGACGTATACGCCACTATGCGCCAGAGTACACTATGGGCGTGGATTGGCATGGTTGGGCGATGGAATTACTCCAAAATTACACCAAAAAATTACCGTCATCTTGGGGCATATCCCAGCGTGTGAGGGAACACTTTGACGGCACTCGCCCTGACCTTCTTCTGCACGCGCCAGCGTACTCTTGACGTACGCTTGAGTACCCTGGCGCAGGTTCCAAAAATTGTCATGGTGTGGCATCCTCACTCTATTTTGGTAACGCAATAACGGATTTCCCCAAGTGCCATTCGTACCTTCTAACTTTTACCGGACGCACCTCGCTGACCTTCATCAACGACTACTGGCCAGCCCGATTGTTCGGACATACCTCACAGGCACAGGAATACGACTGGACGGTGTAAATCTAATGCTGGCCGACCGCTTCGAACTACCGTTCGGCACCTTTTCCACAATGGAGTTTGCGCACCTATTCTCGATCTTCGATGGCAGCCGTGTCCATCAGCAGGTGGAAAAGTCGCCCAGCGCTGATGAAGCGCCACCCGGGCTTTACTTCACCATCATCAACCCTCGGCTGATCGAAAGCCAACACAAGAATAGGCTGGGCGTGTTCCAGCGAACGGATGCCGCCACCGACCTATTCATCGCGGACATGCACATCGACCACTACTACCTGAAGGAACACCAGACGCCACCGAACTTGGGCACACTGGCCTTCACCCTGTGCGCTATCACCGCACACTTGGCCGGCATGGGCCGCATTACCCTCGTGGCAGCCGACGGCCAAGGCAGCAGCACCCGCTATGTCGGCGCTAAAGTCTGGCCGAAACTGGGTTTTGATGCACCGCTACTGCCCAGCGAAACAGCGGATGCCCCGCATTTAGCGGGCTGCGTCACGGTTCAGGACATAATGACTCGGGATGCAGCATGGTGGACCGAACACGGCACGCAACGCTGGATGGCCTTTGAGCTGAGCGCCCATAGCACATCCTGGCAAAAACTGGTAGCCTATGCTAATAGGAAACTCTCTGACGGGAGGCCATCATGAACAATATACGAACTCAACGCAAACCGACCGCAACGCCTGAACAATCGGTGACGGCTGGCCGTGTCTTCAAATTCTCCTTCAAGGGTGTCCCGGTCGTGGATGCAGCGATGGAAGCTCGGCTCCAAACCGCCGCACAGAAACCACGCAAAGATCGGCGCTATCCGGTGATGATTGAAGCGCCAGACGCCTGACCTGTTTTAGCATCAGAACCCGCCACGAATTGACGGGTTTTTGCATTTCCGAAAGCAATGGTGACGCAGGACACTCCTGCCAATTTCACTGCAATCTATATTTCGATTGTCGATTCTTGAAGGCTGGCTCGGTTCCCTCTAGTACCTGCACGACTCTACCGTTGATCTCAGGATGTTCAATAGCCCCGGCGTGATACTCAAATTCGCAGGCAACCTTGTCACATGAAGCAAAAATTATCTGCTCGGCATCACAAACGACCGCTAGATTTGGATTATGGGTAACCATAAGTACCTGGCGGCGCTCCTTAGCCTTTTTAATACACTTAACCAATACTCCCGAGCTCGACAGTTATAGCCGCAACTCGTTGATTTTTAAGGTAGTGATAAAAAACCGCTCTACTACCGCTACAAATCGGTGTACGCCTCGGTTGCAGCAGGCTTGGCGATTCGTAAACTCGTCAGGATGGCCAGCTGTTGCGGATCGATGGTCGAGATGCCGGCGATTGGCCGTTCGCCCGACAGTACCACCCGATGAGTCTGGATGCGGCGTAGGATCGATAAGGCCCGCTCCGGTGAGGCGGAATTGCCTGGTCACAGGGTCCTAGACGGCCGCCGGCCGCATCTTCGTGAACGTCGGCGAATTCGATCGGTGGGTCGAAAGCGATGCCCTTGTCACAGCCTTCTAGCCCCGCTCGAAAAAGTCACCACCAGGGGAGCAATGGACACTATGCGCTCAATGAGCGTATAATTCGGTCTTGCAATACCTCTCAACTGCTCCTCCGCAGCGAGCCTCGCTACCGGCGCCATGAACGACCCGAAACCTCACAACCCGAAACCCGACGCCATCCGCACTGCCCGCCTTGCTGTGGGACTCACGCAAACCGAAGCCGCCCACCTGGTGCGGGCCTCGCTACGTGGGTGGCAACAATGGGAGGCCGGCCACCGAGCCATGCCGCCTGGATTGTTCGAACTGTTCATGCTCAAGACCAATCAGTGGCCGCTCGATCACAACGCAGATGACTCAACGTGAGGTAATACAGATGGCGCGAGCAGCAGCAACCAATACGGGCTATCCCGATGTCGAGCAACGCGGCAATTCGATCCGCGTCTTCTTTATGTTCATGCGCACCCGCCATAGCCACACACTTCGGTTGGAACCGACCCGCAACAACATCAAGCACGCCGTTCAGTTACGAAGCGCCGCGCTGTTCGCACTGAGGAACGGCAGCTACAACGAAGCCGACTTTTTTCCGCACTCGCGCTCGGCAGCTAGCGAGACGCCCGGCGGCACGCGCTTGGCCGAACTGTGCGAACGGTACAAGCCGCTCAAGGCCGTGAACATCACGCCTGAAACCCAATCACGCTACGAGGTTGCGCTCAATATGTGCGTGGACACGCTCGGCCCCGACCGCCTGGTCAGCGCGTTGTTGCCCGAGGACATCCAGCAACTGCGCGTACTCCTGTCGCCAAAGACGCAGGCCCGCAGAAAGGCAGTCAATGACTACTTTGTGCCAAGCGCCTGGAACACCAAGTGGGCCAATCTGATCCGGCGCACCGAAATCCGTGCGCGACCGCAAAATATGGCTCAAATTACACCAGAACTATACCGAGAAGCCTTGGCTTAATTCATAACTAATTGATTTTAATGGATAAATTAGATACACAATCGCACACCCCCATGATGCAGCAATATTTGCGACTCAAAGCCGAAGCCGGGTCGCATTTATTGTTTTACCGCATGGGCGACTTCTATGAAATGTTCTATGAAGACGCCGAGCGCGGCGCCCGTCTGCTTAACCTGACGCTGACCAAACGCGGCACGTCCAACGGCAACCCCATACCCATGGCCGGCGTGCCCTTTCATGCCATGGAAGGCTACTTGGCCAGGCTTGTGGCGCAAGGCGTATCGGTCGCCATTTGCGAACAAGTGGGCGACCCCACCAGCGGCAAGGGGCCAGTCGAACGCAAGATCATGCGCATCGTGACGCCCGGCACACTCACCGACGAAGCGCTGCTGCCCAGTCGCGCCGACCGCATGATCGCGGCTGTCTGGCACGCCCGCATCAACCGGACCGAACGCCTGGGCCTGGCATGGATGAATCTTGCCAACGGCGAATTCAGCGTCAGCGAATGCACGCCCGACATGCTCGATACGGAATTGCATCGTATCGGTCCCGCCGAGCTGGTGCATGCGGAAAGCCACAACACGACTGGCTTTGCCGGTGTTGCCCTGAGCGCCATTCCGGATTGGCATTTCGATGCGGACGGCGCGGCCGACGTGCTGCAAAAGCATTTTGTCGTGGATACGCTGGCAGGATTCGGGCTGACCGATCTTCCCGCCGCCACGTGCGCGGCGGGCGCCTTGCTGCGCTACGTCAGCCGCACGCAGACGCAGTCCTTGTCTCACATCCAAAGCATACGTGTCGACCAGGCCGGCGAATACGTCGTCCTGGACCCTGTCACACGCAAGAATCTTGAACTTACGGAAACGCTGGCCGGCGAAGAAAGCCCCACCCTTTTCTCCACGCTCGATCACTGCGAAACCCCCATGGGCAGCCGACTATTGCGCCGCTGGCTGCACCATCCCTTACGCGATACGGCCCCGGCCCTGGCACGCCAAAACGTCATTTCGGCATTCCTTAGCGCACCGCCAAGCCGCCAGGCACTGGATCCGACGTCAGCCCTGGACACCTTGCGCGCCATGCTGGACCGCTACCCTGACCTGGAGCGTATCGCCACCCGGATCGCGTTACGCTCGGTTCGGCCGCGTGAACTGGCCAGCCTGCGCGACGCGCTGGCGATGCTGCCTGCGGTCGTCGAGCATCTTGGCCAGGAATTCAACGCGCCGGACATCATGGCGCCCTTCACCACCCGTATCGGCGTTGACTACGCCATTGCCGAGCGGCTGCGTCTGGCCATCGATCCCGAACCCGCGCTCATGGTTCGCGAGGGCGGTGTCATCGCCACTGGCTACGACGCCGAACTGGACGAGCTTCGCCGCCTGGCGGCCGACAGCGGCGAATTCCTGCTTGAACTCGAAGCGCGCGAACGAACACGCACCGGCATTGCCACATTGCGGGTCGAGTTCAACCGCGTGCACGGGTTTTACATAGAAGTGTCGCGGGGCCAGGCGGACAACGTACCGGCCGACTACCGGCGCCGGCAAACGCTGAAGAACGCCGAACGCTACATCACCCCTGAACTCAAGGACTGGGAAGACAAGGTATTGTCCGCCAGGGAACGCAGCCTGGCGCGCGAAAAATGGCTGTTCGAGACGCTGCTGGACGAACTGGCCGGCTACGCGGTTGAATTGTCGAAATGCGCGGCAGCACTTGCCGAAGTGGATGCTCTGGGCTCCCTGGCCGACCACGCATTGCTTAATGGCTGGACCGCGCCGGAACTGACGCAGGACAATCAAATCGTGATCGAGGCCGGCCGCCACCCTGTCGTTGAACATAGCATCGAGCGCTTCACGCCCAACGATTGCGAGCTTGGGCCGCAACGGCGAATGCTGCTGATCACCGGTCCCAACATGGGCGGCAAATCCACGTATATGCGGCAGATCGCCCTGATCGTCCTGCTTGCCAGAACAGGCAGCTTCGTGCCCGCCACGGCGGCACGCATCGGAGTGGTAGACCGAATATTCACCCGGATAGGCGCAGCCGACGACCTTGCGGGCGGGCGCTCCACGTTCATGATGGAGATGACCGAAGCCGCCGCCATACTGGCGGGCAGCACGCCGCAAAGCCTGGTACTGATGGACGAGATCGGGCGCGGCACGTCCACCTACGATGGCCTGGCCCTTGCATGGTCAATCGCACATCGACTCCTTAGCCATAACCGCGCACTTACCTTGTTCGCCACCCACTATTTCGAGATCACGCGTCTGCCGACTGAAGCGCCCGGCGCCGCCAATGTGCACCTGGCGGCGGCCGAGTCCTCCTCGGGCATTGTGTTCCTGCACGAAGTGCATCCCGGGCCGGCAAGCCGCAGCTACGGAATACAGGTCGCACAACGCGCCGGCATTCCCGCCGCCGTCATACGCCACGCCGGCAAGGAACTTGCGCGGCTGGAGGCGCAAGGCGCGCCCACGCCGCAACTGGACTTGTTCGGCTCAGCAGCAGACCAGGACGACAACGGGCCGGAGGCCGAGCCGCAGGGCACGCAGGCCGTCGACACCTTGGCAGCCGAACTCCTATCGGCGCTGGCCGCCGTGGATCCCGATCAATTGACGCCTCGCGAGGCGCTGGACGTTTTATACCGTTTAAAAAATGAGTTTCTATGAATATCGATGAACCCCTGGCCCTGCTCGGCGGCCTCACGCCGCAAGCTTTCATGGCGCGCTACTGGCAGCGCGAACCTCTATTGATACGCCAAGCCATTCCAGGCTTTGTGCCATCGCTGTCAATCAGCGACATCAGGAAGCTGGTCAAGCGCGAGGAAGTCGAATCGCGCCTTGTCTGGCAAGACGAAAAAGGATGGAACGTGAAGACCGGGCCGTTCAACCGGTTGCCATCGGCACGTAAACCGAACTGGGCGGTCCTGGCGCAAAGCGTGGATTTGCACGACGACGCAACCGCCGCCTTAATGCATCAGTTCCGTTTCATATCGGATGCCAGGCTGGACGATGCCATGATCGCCATAGCGACCGAAGGCGGCGGCGTGGGTGCCCACGTCAATAGCCACGACGTGTTCCTGCTACAGGGGCACGGGATGCGTCGGTGGCGTATCAGCCGGCAAACCGATTTAAGCTTGCAACCCGGCCTTCCTCTCAAGGTATTACAGCACTTCGAGGCCGAGCAAGAGTACATACTGGAACCCGGCGACATGCTTTATCTGCCGCCACACTTGGCGCATGAAGGCGTCGCGCTGGGCG
>CAZONP010000073.1:0-10045 GCA_964581155.1 uncultured Candidimonas sp.
CGCGCCTTCGCCACCGATCCCACGTCCGCCTTCGGCGGCATCATCGCCTTCAACCGTCCGGTCGACCTGGCAACTGCCCAAGCGGTCAGCGGGCAGTTCACCGAAGTGCTGCTCGCACCGGAGTATTCGTCCGACGCCTTGGCATTATTGGCCGCAAAGAAGAACGTGCGCGTCCTCCAGGTGGCCTTGGGCAGCGCTCGCAATGCCTTCGACATCAAGCGGGTGGGCGGAGGCTGGCTGGTGCAGAATCCCGATGATTACCAAGTGCCTGAAGATGCATTCCGGGTGGTCACGACGGTCGCTCCCACAGCAGCTCAAATGCAGGACTTGTCTTTTGCCTGGAAGGTCGCCAAGTACGTGAAGTCCAACGCCATCATCTTCACGGGTGGCGGCATGACACTGGGCGTGGGCGCAGGGCAAATGAGCCGTATCGACTCGGCCCGTATCGCCTCGATCAAAGCCGAAAACGCAGGCCTCAGCCTAGTTGGCTCGGCCGTCGCATCGGACGCTTTCTTCCCGTTCCGCGACGGCCTTGATGTGGTTGCCGAGGCAGGCGCCACCAGCGTGATCCAGCCTGGCGGCAGCATGCGCGACGATGAGGTCATCGCGGCAGCCAACGAGCGCGGCATTGCCATGGTGTTCACCGGCACCCGGCATTTCCGGCACTGATGCGAATCCTGGGAATCGACCCCGGATTGCGCCGAACGGGCTTTGGCGTCATAGACGTACAGGGCTCGCGGCTGCTTTATGTCAGCAGCGGCACGATCGTGGTGCCGTCCGAGCAGCCAATGGCGCAACGCCTCAAGGTCATTCTGGACAATATCCGGCAAGTCGTGCAAGACACGCACCCCACGGTGTCAGTGCTCGAAAAGGTCTTTGTCAATGTCAATCCGGCGTCCACGCTATTGTTGGGACAGGCGCGGGGTGCGGCGATGTGCGCACTGGCGGACTGTCTCCTCGACGTGCACGAATATACGGCGTTGCAAGTGAAGAAATCCGTCGTGGGCAATGGCCATGCCGCCAAGGAGCAGGTGCAGAAAATGGTGCAACACCTGTTAAGCCTCGATGGCCTGCCGGCGGCCGATTCGGCCGATGCGCTGGCATGTGCGATTTGCCATGCCCATTTCAGCCCGTTGACGCAACGCCTGAAAGACACAGGCCAGATGGGCAACGGCCATACGAATCGCGTGCGCGGTGGACGCCTTGTCGGTTAGCGCTAATGCGCTTCGCCCGGCAGCACTCGACCAAACAATCCCGGCATGAACGCCGGAGTTTCGCGGAGCAATTAGATGATAGGACGCATCACCGGCACGCTGCTTGAGAAAGCGCCACCCGTCGTGTGTATTGACGTAGGCGGCGTGGGTTACGAGATAGACGTCCCCATGAGCACGCTGTACAACCTGCCCGACACTGGCGCGAAGGTTACGTTGCACACCCATCTGGCGGTGCGTGAAGACGCGCATACCTTATACGGGTTCGCCACGGCGGCCGAGCGCGCTGCATTCCGCCTGCTGATCAAGGTTACCGGGATTGGCGCACGTACCGCACTGGCAGTCCTGTCGGGAATGACGGTCGAGGAACTGGCCAGCGCCATCACGCAACAGGAAAGCGGCAGGCTTACCCGCGTGCCCGGCATCGGCAAGAAGACCGCCGAGAGGCTGCTGCTGGAGCTGCGTGGCAAATTGGGTGCCGACCTGGGGCATACGCCGGGGTCCCCGTCGGCCGGGCGGGAAGATATTACCAACGCCTTGATTTCCCTGGGCTATTCGAATAATGAATCGCAATCGGCATTAAAAAACTTACCCGAAGGACTGGATGTGGCCGAGGGCATACGTTTTGCCCTCAAGGCGCTGGCCAGGCCGTCTTGAGAGGATCGGCCAAGGCCTCGGGCGTCTGCTGAAGCAAGCGGCCATACAGATCCAGGTCGACATTCCCGCCGCTGATGACGACGCCCACGCGTTTTCCCCTGACCAGGTTTTCATGATTCAGCGCGGCGGCCGCACCCAGGCAACCCGTTGGTTCCGCAACAATCTTCATGCGCTCAGCGAAGAACTGCATGGCTTCGATCAACTGGGCGTCTGTCACGGTGAGTATCCCTTTGGCATGCTCGCGAATAATGGGAAAGGTAAGCTTCCCCATTGCCTGTGTGAGCGCGCCGTCGGCAATGGAGACGGGTGGTGCGATGCGCACGATCTGGCCACTGCGAAAGGACTGCTGACCGTCATTGCCTGCTTGCGGTTCCACACCGTACACGTCGCAGTCCGGACTTAATGCATGAGCCGCCAGGAGCGACCCCGACAGCAGCCCGCCACCGCCCAAGGGGACGAATAGCGCGTCAAGCCCACCCGCGTCTTCCAGTAATTCCTGCACAGCGGTTCCCTGCCCTGCAATGACATTGGGATGATCGTACGGCGGTATGAGGGTAAGACCATGGCTGGCGACAAGAGCCAGCGCGATCTGTTCCCTGTCTTCCGTGTAGCGGTCATACGTGACGACGCTGGCGCCATAGCCCTGCGTGGCGCGCACCTTGGCTACGGGGGCATCCTGCGGCATGACGATGGTGGCGCGCACGCCAAGCAGCTGCGAGGCCAGCGCGACGGCTTGCGCATGATTGCCCGAGGAGAAGGCGACGACGCCCGCCTTACGCTGCTGTGGCGACAAATTGGAAATGGCGTTATAACCCCCACGGAATTTGAAGGCACCGATGCGCTGAAGGTTTTCGCATTTGAAGAAGACTTGCGCGGCAAGGCGGCTGTTGAGTTGGCTGGATGTAAGCACCGGCGTGCGGTGGGCCACACCCCGTAGAACGGCGCTGGCCCGCCGCACGTCTTCATATGTTGGCAAACTGTTGGCCATTGCGCACTCTAAATATTGAATCCCTGAATTTTATGACAATAGGGTACGATAAGCACTGTAAATATAATCAGCACAAAACCATGGCCATCCATTCCGACTCGCTTTCCAGTCTCGCCCCCTCCGAACGCATAGTCGCGCCGCAAAGCGCATCCCCCAATGAAGACTCCGTCGAGCGCGCGCTGCGTCCACGTGCGCTGGCCGAGTACATAGGCCAGCACCGGGTGCGCGAACAACTGGAAATATTTATTGCCGCTGCTCGTAACCGTGGCGAGGCGCTGGACCATGTGCTTTTATTCGGCCCGCCGGGCCTGGGCAAGACCACTCTCGCGCATATTGTGGCCCATGAAATGGGCGTACACCTGCGGCAAACCTCGGGGCCCGTTCTGGAACGGCCGGGCGACTTGGCCGCTTTGCTTACGAACCTGGAAAAAAACGATGTCTTGTTCATCGACGAAATCCACCGTCTTTCGCCTGTCGTTGAAGAAATTCTCTACCCGGCGCTCGAAGACTTCCAGATCGACATCCTGATAGGCGAGGGTCCCGCTGCGCGCAGCGTGAAGATTGATTTACAGCCATTCACCCTGGTCGGGGCCACGACGCGCGCCGGCATGCTCACCAATCCGCTACGCGACCGCTTCGGCATTGTGTCGCGCCTGGAATTTTATAACGCACAAGATCTGACCCATATCGTTACGCGTAGCGCCAAACTGCTCAATGCCGACACCACGCCGGACGGCGCCGCCGAAATCGCCAAACGTGCCCGAGGCACGCCGCGCATCGCCAATCGTCTATTGCGCCGGGTACGCGATTACGCGCAGGTCAAGGCCGATGGCCGCATCGACGTCGCCGTCGCAAACGCGGCGCTGGCCATGCTGGAGGTCGACCCGCAAGGGCTGGACCTGATGGACAGAAAGCTGCTGGAAGCCATCATTCACAAATTCGACGGCGGACCGGTCGGCGTCGACAGTCTTGCCGCCGCCATCGGCGAGGAACGCGACACCATCGAAGACGTGATCGAACCGTTTCTTATACAGCATGGTTACTTGCAGCGCACGCCACGCGGGCGGATGGCCACACAGACCACGTGGCGGCACCTGGGCTTGACGCCCCCTCGGGCGGACGGCACGCCCGATCTGTTTACCTGATCACTGGTGCACGTGGCGCAGCAACTCTTCGCCATAAGCTTCGCGCTTGCGCGCGCCCACGCCGCTGATATGCGCCAGTTCATCCAGGGACTGCGGGCGCGTCACGGCAATTTCGCGCAACGTTGCATCGTGGAATATGACATAGGCGGGCACGCCATTGCTGCGCGCGACCTCTGAACGCCAGGCGCGCAGCGAATCGAAACACTGTTGCGCTTGGGGCTCCAGCACCACCGCGCCTTCTTTACCGCGCGCGCTGGCGGAACGCGTATTGCGTGCCGGTTTCTCCGGTTCGCGTCGCAACATCAGTGTGTGCGAACCTTTCAGTACGGCGCGACTGGCGTCGGTAAGCGCCAGCGTACCGTAGCCCTCGTTATCAACTGACAGCAGGCTTTGCGCCAGCAATTGGCGCAGCACGCCGCGCCACGCTTGTTCGGACAAGTCGGCACCCACGCCGTAAACACTTAGCGTTTCGTGTTCGTATTGTTTTACCCGGTCGGTGAGCTTGCCACGCAGGATGTCGATTAAATGACCGGCTCCGAAGCGTTGCCCTCGTTCGCGCCACAATCGGTATACCGCCGAGAGTATTTTCTGGGCGGCCACCGTGCCGTCCCACGCCTGGGGCGGCTCCAGACAGGTATCGCAATTGCCGCAAGGCGTGATGCTCTGCTCGAAATACGCCAACAGACGTTGGCGCCGGCACGATACGGTTTCGCATAATCCAAGCATGGCATCCAATTGAGCGCCCAGCCGCCGGCGGAACGAATCGTCGCCTGCGGAATCATTGATCATGCGCCGCTGCTGGACGACATCCTGCAATCCATAAGCCAGCCAGGCGGTGGCAGGCAGCCCATCGCGGCCGGCACGTCCGGTTTCCTGATAATAGCCTTCGACGGATTTGGGCAGATCGATGTGGGCGACGAATCGTACATCGGGCTTGTTCACGCCCATGCCGAAGGCGATCGTTGCCACCATGACCATGCCTTCTTCCCGCAGGAACCTTGACTGGTTGGCGGCGCGTACGTTGGCGTTCAAGCCTGCATGATAGGGCAGGGCCGGGATACCGTTGTCGGCCAGGAAGGCAGCGGTCTCGTCCACTCGCGCACGCGATAGACAATACACAATGCCGCAATCGCCCTCGTGTTCCGCGCGTATGAAGGACAGCAACTGCTTCCTGACCTCGTTCTTCTCGACGATGCGATAGCGGATGTTGGGACGGTCGAAACTGGCGACGAAATGCGGAGCGTCGCTCAGGTCCAGGCGTTCGGCGATCTCGCGCCGGGTGGTGGTGGTGGCCGTTGCCGTAAGCGCCAGACGCGGCACGTTGGGCCAACGTTCGTGAAGTATGGAAAGCCCAAGATATTCCGGACGAAAATCGTGCCCCCATTGCGACACGCAATGGGCCTCATCAATCGCGAATAAAGAGATATGGCCGCTGGACAGGAGTTCCAGGCATCGATCAGTAAGAAGCCGTTCCGGCGCGATGTACAGCAGGTCCAGCTGACCCGCCAGAAACTGTTGCTCGACCTCGCGCGACGTGCGCCAATCCTGCGACGAGTTCAAGTAGGCGGCGCGCACGCCAAGCTCGAGTAAGGCGTCCACCTGGTCCTGCATCAAGGCGATCAGCGGCGAGATCACCACACCGGTGCCCGGGCGCACCAGCGCCGGAATCTGGTAACAAAGCGATTTACCGCCGCCTGTCGGCATGAGCACCAGCGCATCCCCACCTTGCACGACGTGCTCGATGATGGTGTGCTGGTCGCCACGAAATGAATCGTAGCCGAACACTTGCTGGAGAGTATCTAGGGTGGAAAGAGGCATGCTAGTTAATGGGTACGGAAAAACGAAGACCTACATCATAGTCGCCGCTGACGACCTCCCGTTCCGCCCGCAGGCCAATCCGTAAATTAGGGCTGTACCAGAACTGCTGGGTAAGACCGAAACTGCGGCGTACGTCGCCCACCGAGGACCGGTGGTTCTCGTACATACCGCTAAGATCGCCCCAGCGCCCAAGGTCGACGGTTGCAAGCCATTGCTGGCGAACGCCCGCGACACTGTCGGCCGCATTCTGGTAGCGACTAAGGTCCGCAAAGCCACCGGTATGTTTTTCATTTACCCACGACAGTTGAAGATCGTCCAGCAAATCGACTTCATACGCCGCCTGGTAGCGCCAGCCCTCGCGCAGCCCGTGCGTTGCCCTGGCTACGCCGGCACTCCAGGCGCCCCATCTGCGGCTCGCATAGCGCCCGCCCACACCGCTGGTCATCAGGCCAGGCGCCAATTCCAGCTGGGATTCGAGTGTGACATCCGGGCTCAGGCCATAACGCAATACGGTACTGCCGGCGGTCGGCCCGTAATCCAGGTCGCCTTGCACCAGCCCTGTGGAGTTGTCCAGCGCCCCCACGGACAGTGAATACTGCCACGTCTGCGATTCCGGCGATGTGACCAGGGATGATTGCGATATGCTGATTCCGCCCAGGCGCGCAGCGTTACCCCAGGACGGCACGGCGATTTCATCATTACCCAACGTAACATCCAGGCCTTGCTCGGCCGAATAACGCCAGTTGTTCGCTCCGAACGTCCAGGGATCGCGCGAGGGCGTCTTCAACCATGAGCTTCGTAACGGGGGCGTACGACGCCATCCACGTGTGCCGCGCAAGCCAGGTGCGGAAATGGCAGCATCGTTTCGCCGCCATTCACCAAAATCCTTCCGGTTCCAGAAAACGTCATATGAAACGTCAGGCAAGGAGTCATCCTGGGGCAACACGCTGTCAAGTAACGATGGGGCCTGATTTACCTCGTCGATGGGCGCAATGTCGGGGAGCGGCTCTGGCGGCACCCGCCCGATTTGCGGCGCGGCATACACCTGGACCGGAGCAATGTCGCGAAGCGCGGGAGCCGGCGCGGGCTGCGCTGCATTCGAACAGACCGACCCAAGGGCAGCGGGACACGCCACTAGGAAGACAAGAAGGCGACGTAATGCAAACAACCGAAAACTCCCACTGCCAAGCGCCAATGGCGGGCAAAAACTAGCGCGTGCGCCGGGACACCCGGTAATCCAGCATGGCTTCGCCGCTGGCATCCATGGACTTTTTCAACGCGCTATACTTTTCCAGCACGGCGGATTTGTACACCACACCCAGCAAGATGGACGGACCCTCCGCGCTTACGACCGGTAAGCGCTCACCCGCGAAGTTCACGAAGTACTCCTGCGCCTGATCCAGAGTCATGTCCGGATGCAAGGTCTTGACGAAATCCAACCGCAGGACATCGCCGGCACACTTCTGCCCGATGTCGCTTTGACTCAGCCAAAGGCTGGTCAGGTCTTGTTGCGCAATGACTCCCTGGTAAACGTTGTATTCGTCCACGACATACAGATACTTGACCGGATAATCCACAAACATTTGCAGGGCGTTCGCCACTGGCGCCGTCGTTGCAACCACGGTGTCGGCGGGCCGAACCAGGTCTTGAATAAGCGTCTGGCGCAATGTTGCGCGGAACCGGGCGTCGCGTTCGCGAACGATGGTAACGTCATACATGGCCACCTCGGCGACCGCGCGCGACACAAAATACGCAACGACAGAGGCTAGCATAAGCGGCAGCACCAGCTGGTAACTGAGTGTCATCTCGAAGATCATCAGAATGGCCATGAATGGCGCGCTGGCTGCGGCGCCCAGGAAGCTGCCCATGCCCACCAGCGTATAGACGTAAATATCGGTGGCCATGTCCGGCAACGCCCAGGTCAATACCTGGCCGAACAAGGTTCCGAAGGCCGCACCGACAAACAACGCCGGAGTGAAGACGCCGCCCACTGCGCCGGACCCAACCGTGAGCGCTGTGGCTAAAACCTTGCAAATCAGGATCAATACGACGGCATACCACGTCCAGGACGTGTGCAGCAGGGAGTACACGACACTGTAGCCGTTACCCGCCACCTCGGGGATGACGAGAAACAGCATGCCGAGCAGCAAGCCCCCCAGTGCCAGGCGTGCGGGCAAAGGCAAATGGGTGCGTTTGAACTGAGTACGGGAAAAATCAAGAAATCGAAGAAACTGCGGTGCAAGCAAGCCGGTGAATATGCCCAGTAGAATAAAGGGCATGACCTGCAAGACCGGGATCTCCGGCATTCCCGCCATTGCATAGGTTGTCTGATAGTGTCCCGTCAGGCGCATGACCATATTGGCCGACGCCGCCGCTACCAGCAATGGGCCAAAGCTTTGCATGGTCATTGCCCCGAGCACGATTTCCGCCACGAACAATGCGCCCGCAATGGGCGCCCCATAGGCTGCAGCCACGCCGGCCGCCGCGCCGCAAGCCACCAGTAGGCGTAATCTTGCCGTACTGAAGTAACCGAATCTGCCAATGGCCGAGGCGCCAAGGGCTGCCAGATGAACCATGGCGCCTTCGCGCCCTATCGACCCACCTGACGCCACCGTGCACAAGGATGAAAGGGAACGAAGCAGCCCCTGGCGCATTGGCAACTTCCCATCGCCGATGGCCACCGCCTCCATGTAGTCCGAGTTTGCGCCGGCCGGGGCCTTTGCCGCCAGCCAAAGCAGCGAGCCGGCGAGCACGCCGCCCAACGTCGGGAACAACAGGCGGCCGTACCATGGCAGCGACTGCGTCACCCTCACGATGGAGCCGCTTTCGCCCGTTGCAAGATGCTGGATCAATCGCATGGCTTCGTGAAACGCAATGGTGGCAAACGCCCCCAGCACGCCAACCAGCGCCGCCCAGCACAACATGGCGGGAAGGTCTGAAAGCCATAGGTATCCACCGAGCCGCTCGCGCGTGGTTTGTATGGTGTGCCGCCCTATCATGCGTGTCCTGTTGAAGAGTGTCTGAACCCGGAGCCCCACGCACGTATTTCAGTCCGTTACGCGCGGCTTGCCAGACGCCGGGTCTGGGGGCACACTTGCCCCCTATGGAAAATACTTCGGTAAAAATACTTGTCGTCGATGACGATCCAGCCTTGCGCCAGTTGCTGGCCGACTATCTTAATCGGCATGGCTTCGATACGATACTCGCTCCCGACGCAAGCGACCTTCCTGCACGCATCCAGCGTTACACGCCCGACCTGATCGTACTTGACCGGATGATGCCGGACGGCGACGGCGCCGAGGCCTGCCGGCGGCTACGCCAGCTAGGCGAGGATATACCGGTCATTTTACTTACGGCCCGCGACGAAACCGTCGACCGGGTCATTGGCCTGGAAGCGGGCGCGGACGACTACCTGGGCAAGCCGTTCGACCCGCGTGAATTGCTTGCGCGCATCGAAGCGGTACTACGGCGCAAGAAAGGCGCGTCGGCACTGACCAAGGACCAACCCGTAAGCTTTGGACCGTTCATCTTCGATCCGGCGACCCGCCAGCTATATAAGGACAAGGAACTCATCAAGCTGACCGGCGGCGAAGTCAATTTGCTGGAAGCTCTGGTGAACAACCCGGGCAAGCCTTTGTCGCGCGACCGGCTGCTGGCCCTGGCCCGGGACGACGACGAGGGCGAGCGCAATGATCGTGCGATCGATATAGCCGTGCTTCGCCTGCGTCGCGCCATAGAAGACGACCCTAAACAGCCGCGCTGGATCCAAACGGTCTGGGGCGTCGGCTATCGCTTTGCCCCTTGAAGCCGGCCATGCCTCGCCTTCCGTTGCCTCGTTCACTGCGCGCGCGCATGCTGCTGCTTATGCTGGGCACCATATTGCTGGTGCAGGCGGCAACGTTTGCGACCGTAAGCTACTACCGCAAACAGTTCACCGAAGACGTCGCGGTCGAGTTCACGGCAACCACCATACGGACGCTACGGGCGTCCCTGGCCCAAATTCCGGCCGATGACCGCGCGGGGTTTGTGCAGCGGGCGTCCGGAAACCAGTGGCATTTATGGTCACGCAAATTGCCATCCAACACCCGCCTGGAGGGCCGACACCGCCACCTTCGCGGCCAGAATCACGGCGATCAGCTGCCAGCGGCCGCCGGCGATATCCGCGATAACCTGCGTTCCTTCATCCTGGCGCTGAATAACCGGCTGGATGACGAAACACGCGTGGC
>CAZONP010000074.1:0-2953 GCA_964581155.1 uncultured Candidimonas sp.
ATCTGCGCGCGGTACTTTGAAACCGTGCGCCGAGCCACCACCACCCCTTCATGCGCCAGTTTGCTCGCCAACATAACGTCGGACAGCGGCTCGGTTGGATTCTCGTCTTCGATCATCTCTTGTATCAGCGCGCGCACCGCCACGGCCGAGCAGGTGCCACCGGAACGCGTCGCAAGTTCGCGTGAAAAGAAATGCTTGAACTCGAATATGCCGCGGGGCGTAGCCATGTACTTATTGCTGGTGGCGCGCGAAACGGTGGACTCGTGTATGCCGAGTTCATCGGCAATCTCGCTAAGCATCATGGGACGCAAGGCAATTTCCCCATAATCAAAAAACGTTTGCTGGCGGGCGACGATGGCCTGGGCAACGCGCTGTATGGTGGTGCTGCGCTGTTCCAGGCTGCGCATCAGCCAACGGGCTTCCTGCAGAGCCTGCGCCATCAGGGAGCGTTCGTTGTAGCGGCTTTGCCTGAATAATTGCGCATAGGCATTGTTCAGCCGCGCCCGCGGCGCGGCATCGTCGTTGGAGGTGGCGACCCATAAGCGGCCCACTTTGCGTACGATTACGTCGGGCACAACGTAGCAGGACGGATCGACCGACGTGAAACGCCCGCCCGGTCGAGGGTCGAGTGTGCGGATCAGGCTGCACGCCTGGTGTATGTCGTCCTCCGTGCAACTCAATGCCCGGGCAAGCCCCGCGTAGTCGCAGCGCCCCAGCCGTTCGATGGCATCTGTGACGATACGCAAGGCCATGCCGGCTCCGGGCGTGTCTGCAGGCAAGGCACTGATCTGCAACTGCAGGCATTCGCGCAGGTCGCGCGCGGCAATACCGGGCGCGCCCAGTTGCTGCACAAGACGCAGCGCTATTTCCCATTCGCCGTTTTCAACGGGGGGCGAGAACTCCTTGTTGTCGACAAGTTCGCAAAACGGGGTGCGAAGATAGCCGTCATCATCCAGCGCCTCGATAATGTATTCGGTCAGGCGGTGGCTACGCTCGTCCAATTGATAGCCGCAAAGATCGGCGAGCAGGCTTTCCTGAAGACTGGTGTTGCTGCGTGCCCATTGACCAACATCGGTATCAGGGTGGTCCGCACTGCGTTGGGTCGGATAGTCGCCGGAATATTCCGTGGTTTCTGTTGCGCTCGACGCCAGATATTCGGTCTCCGGACCGGTGGCCGGCGCCTCGAAGCCTTCGTCCGCGTTATGCGCCTCGCCTGGTTCCGCCGTGGTGATCGTCATGGCGTCCTCTGTGGAAGCGCCAGTGTTCTTTTCAGCTCCACCATTGCCGGGCGGCGCCTCTTCCTGTTCTTCAAGAAAGGGATTATTGGCGATAGCCTCCGCGACTTCGCGGCTGAAGTCGAGCGTGGACATTTGAAGCAGCTTCACCGAGTGTTGCAGTCGGGGCGTCAGCGTGGTTTGCTGCCGGACGTTTAACTCATAAGCCATTTGACCCATGGCATGTCTCCCTGGTTGGTATGCCGGTGTAGTGACAAGTCTATGTCATGAGTTCAAGCAACGCCCGTGCCAACTATGGTAATTGGTTGTATGTGGCGTATCTATGCGTTTCTTAAAGGAAATGTGGCTTGCAGAGGCGCGGATTAAGGACTTATGCGGCATTGTTTCTTTTCGTTTCGCCGGTCCGGAATGTTGCGTGCCGCACCGCATCGGGATGCCGGGACGCCTACACAATTTACCGAGCCATGTAAGAAGTGCGTGAGCGCCCCCCGATCGGCTTTCCAAGCCATGGTTGCGCGACGGCACATCGTTTGCTGTCCCTCTGTGACTCAAATAATCCGGAGCAGGCATGAAACAGACCGACAAGCCGCAGGAACCAGCCGAACAAGATAAGCCCAATACGCGCGACGCCAAAGACGCCTTTGATGATCAACGCAACCCGCCGCCGGATCGCGGAAATCGTCCGCGGCACTGGCAAGGAGGTAGCGCGGGCGAACAAGGCAGCTCGATGGAGCAGCCAGTCGAAATAGACGAGCGCTCGCCGGGACGCGGCAACCAGTCAGGGCGCGCGGGCGAATACGGGCGCGCGCATGAAGAGGCCCGCAACCGCGAACAAGCTGCAGCTGACGATGAGCGTGGGGTGGGATCGTCGCCCAAGCACGATAACGATTCTTCCGATGATTTTGGTCGTGGCGATGAACGCACCCGCGACGAAGGTCATAGCGGACGGGGATTCCCCAAGAAAGGCTGAAACGGCCCGTCCTCGAGTGGTATGGCGGCAGGGCACTAACGAAAGGCCAGGAGAAAAACATGTGGAGAATCGCCATTGTCAGCGAACATGCTTCGCCCGTTGCGCCGCCGGGCAGCGTCGATAGCGGTGGACAGAACATTTACGTTGGCCAAGTCGCGCGGCAGTTGGCTATACGCGGCCATCAGGTGGACATCTTCACACGCCGGGACAGCCCTTCTTTGCCATGCGAGATGCCGTGGGGGAAAGGGGTGCGCATCATCCATGTCGAGGCGGGTCCGCCCTGCGAACTACCGAAGGAAGATCTATTACCCTTCATGGACGATTTTCAACGTTTCATGGAAGTCTGGTTCGCTTCGCGCACCCAGGCTTACGACCTGATACATGCGAATTTTTTCATGTCGGCGATGGCCTCATTACCCATTGCACGGCAGGCCGGTATCCCGCTTATCGTGACGTTCCATGCGCTCGGGCGAGTCAGGCGCCAGCATCAGGCCGAGGCGGACCATTTTCCGGACAGGCGCTTCACTATTGAAGAAGATATCGTGCGTGGCGCGGACCGCATCATCGCCGAATGCCCTCAGGACCGAAATGACCTGATCACGTTGTATGGAGCGGACGCCGAACGCATTCGTACCGTTCCTTGCGGCTACGATCCGGATGAAATGTGGCCGATGGACCAGGTCGATCAGCGCCGCCGCATGGGCTGGGATACCAACGCCTTCTACTTGCTGCAGTTGGGCCGCATGGT
>CAZONP010000074.1:3053-4568 GCA_964581155.1 uncultured Candidimonas sp.
CGCCATACCGTCGTGGATGGCGAGACGGGATTCCTGGTTCCTCCCAAGGATCCGGTCGCACTTGCGGCGCGCCTGGCGGTTTTCGCCAACAATGCGGGCCTGGCGCAACGGATGGGAACTGCGGGGGTGCGCCGGGCATCGCGTCTGTTCACCTGGGAACGCGTCGGCATGGATCTGGAGCAGGTTTTTGAGGAGGCTATAGCCGAGAAGTATGCATCCGTGGCAATGCCGGCGTGGCCCGCGCGCAGCCAGCTCTCGGCTTAGGTAAGGCATTTCGGCCATGAAGAACCAAAACAAGGAGGGTAAATGCCTAACCATGATTTCGAGACGGTCGCTGGTCGAGCCATATTGGTCACGGGCGGGGGGCGTGGGCTGGGCGCCGCAATCTGTCAGACGCTGGGATCTGAAGCGGCCCATATCATTGTCACGGACGTGGACGAAGCGTCTGCGCGTGCTGTGGCCGAGCGCGTCAATGCCGCTGGAGGCAATGCCTGCTTCTTTCGCCTTGACGTGGGCGACGAGGAACAGGTTCGCCGGGTATTGAAAGACGCCGTGACTATGTGCGGCCGGCTGGATGCAGTGGTGAACAACGCCGGCACCGATATCACACTGAACATAAAAGAGATGTTGAGCTCGGACTGGGAAAGGGTGTTGCGCACCAACTTGACGGGCCCTTTTCTGTTGGCCAAACACGGGCTGGAATACCTCGCCCCAGGCGGGCACATCATCAATATTGCATCCACCGCTGCACGCCGCGCCTGGCCCAACGCAAGTGCCTACCATGCCAGCAAATATGGCCTGATGGGTTTGACGCACGCCTTGCACGCTGAACTGCGCGGTATGGGAATCAAGGTGTCCGCCGTCATTGCGGGGGGTATGCGCACCCCGTTCCTGCTTGATCGCTTTCCTGACATTGACACGTCACTGTTGCAAGACCCGTTGAACGTCGCGCGTGCGGTCAAGTTCGTGCTGACGCAGCCGCCTGAGACAGTCATTCCCGAGGTGATGGTATTGCCGATGAAGGAGACCTCCTGGCCATGAATCCCGCCATTTTTCTGGATAAAGACGGGACGCTGCTGGAAGACGTCCCGTATAACGTGGATCCGAAGCGGATGCACTTCGCACCTACCGTGGCAGAGGGCCTGGCGCGACTGGCTACGTTGAACCAGCCGCTTATTGTGATCAGCAACCAGCCCGGTGTGGCCTTCGGAATGTTCACTGCCGGCGACCTGGTTCAGGTGCAAGTACGGCTGGCGGAAATGTTCGAGAGCGCCGGTGCGCGTCTGCATGGTTTTTATTATTGTCCCCATCATCCGCAAGGCGTAGTGGCGCCCTACACCGGCGTTTGCGCTTGCCGCAAGCCTTTGCCCGGACTTTTGCATGCAGCGGCCGGCGATCATGGCATCGATCTGACGGCGTCCTGGTTCATCGGCGATATTCTCGACGACGTTGAAGCAGCATGGCGAGCCGGGTGTCGCAGCGTTCTCGTCGATAACGGAAATGAAACGGAGTGGA
>CAZONP010000074.1:4668-7262 GCA_964581155.1 uncultured Candidimonas sp.
GCCATCGAGCGTTTACGTAACAGGCACTTCGATGCCGCAGTGATTTTCACTGTGTACAGTCAAAGTGCGTTGCCCGCCGCGCTGATGTGCCACTTGGCGGGCATTCCACGCGTTTTGGCGCACTGCCGTGAGAACCCCTACAGGCTATTGACCCACTGGGTGCGCGACACCGAGCCGCAGGCCGGCGTACGGCACGAAGTACAGCGCCAGCTCGACTTGGTGGCTGCAGTTGGGATGGCGTGCGCCAACACGCGACTATCGTTCCAGACGCGCAATAAGGACCGTGCTTCGATGCGCGCGGTCTTGCAAGGACAAGGCGTTGATGCCACAGGCGGATGGATAGTGATGCACTGCGGGGCCACGGCACAGTCGCGGCGTTATGGCGCGGCGGGCTTCTCGCAAACCCTTGGCTTGCTGGGCGACAGTGGACGCATTGTGCTGATGACGGGGAATGCCTCGGAGCGGCAAATGGTGGACAACATTATTGCCGCCGGCCGGCTTGACGGGACCTGCGTGAATCTGGCCGGGAAACTAAGGCTGGGTGAACTGGGATGCGTTATAGAGGATGCGGATCTGCTAATTTCAAACAATACGGGTCCCGTTCATATTGCGGCTGCGGTGCAGACGCCTGTGGTGGACTTGTATGCGCTGACCAACCCTCAGCATACGCCATGGCAAGTGCGGCACCGCCTGTTGTTTTGCGATGTTCCATGCAAGTACTGTTATAGGAGCGTTTGCCCGCACGGGCACAACGCTTGCCTTAATGGCGTGGCGCCGGAGACCGTGGCGCGCGCGGCGTACGAGATATTGGCCCACGGTGGCACGGTGACGCAAGCGGCCTTGCCATACGGCAACGGCAACGGCGACGGAGGGGAACACCATGCATACCCTGGGAATTAACGCCGTATTTCACGACTGTGCCGCCGCGCTTGTATGCGACGGAAAGGTCGTCGCCGCAGCCGAGGAAGAGCGCTTCACACGGGTCAAGCACGGCAAGAGGCCTGTGCCGTTTTCCACCTGGCAACTGCCTTATAACGCGATCGACTACTGCCTTAGCCAGGCCGGCATCACCGTGGGGGATCTCGACCATATTGCGTATTCCTTTAATCCGGCCGTGTTGCAGCCTGACGTAGCGTCGATGCATGACATCAATTTGCCTTTGCAGCCGTCGGCCGTCTGGCAGGCCGCCGACGGAGGCAGTCCCTGGGACCCCTTATTTTTGTCTTATGTAGTGAATGCGCCCAGGCAGCTGGCCGACGGTGCTCCACATCATCTGCAAGTCCGATTCGCCGGGGTGTCGATTCAGGAAATCATGGCGCGTTGGCGGTTCGTGGACCATCACCTGGCCCATGAAGCCAGCGCCTTCCTTGCCGGCCCATACGAAGATACTGCCGTGCTCGTGATGGATGGCCGCGGTGAGCGGGCCTGCACGAGCTGTGGTCACTATACCGGGGGCAAGTACCAACGGCTGCGCCAAATCGACTTGCCGCATTCGCTCGGCTTGCTGTATGAAGACGTCACCCGCTACCTGGGTTTTCTTCACTCTTCGGACGAGTACAAGGTGATGGCATTGGCTTCGTATGGCAAGCCGGCCTATGTGGACGAATTCCGGCGGGTTCTGCAAGCCGATGGCTCCGGCGGATATGTAGTGCAGCCGGCTTGCCTGGAGCAGACATTCGGCCGGGCGCGCACACGCGGCGAGCCTTTCGAGCAACAGCATATGGATATCGCCCATTCATTGCAGTTTGTCCTCGAGGAAACGGTATTGCGGATGGTGCAGTGGCTGCACAAGGCATCGGGCTCGTCCAATTTGTCGATGGCGGGGGGCGTGGCGCTCAATTGCGTGATGAACTCGCGCTTGGCCAACGATGGGCCGTTCGAGAATGTTTGGGTGCAGCCCGCTGCCGGTGACGCGGGGACAGCGCTGGGGGCCGCGCTATGGGTAGACGCCGATAGTCGTGAATCGGCCAAACGGTGCTGGACTATGGATCACGCGTTTTTAGGGCCGGCATATAGCGATGAGGAGATCGAATTATTCTTGCGCCGGTCCCATGTGGCCTACCGGCGGCTGCATAGTATTGTCGACACAGCCGCCGATCTCCTGGCGCAGGAGAAAATATTGGGGTGGTTCCAGGGCCGCATGGAGTTCGGCCCGCGCGCGCTTGGAGCCCGGTCCATTCTTGCGTCGCCGCGGGACGGCGCCATGCAGGCGCGCTTGAACGAACTGAAAGATCGCGAAGATTTCCGGCCGGTGGCGCCGCTGGTCATAGAGGAACGCGCCCACGAGTGGTTCGACGGGAGGTCCAGGAATGCCATCGATGCACCCTTTATGTTGTTTGTCTTCGATGTGCTGGCGGATAAGGCGGCTTTGATTCCCGCTGTGCGGCATATCGATGGCACGGCGCGCGTGCAGACTGTCAACAGCAGGAACCATGACTTGTTGTATGACTTGCTGCGTGCGTTTGAGGAAAGAACCGGTGTGCCCGTCCTGGTAAATACCTCGTTCAATACGCGTGGAGAACCCGTGGTCTGTTCGCCGCGGGATGCCATGGAGTGCTTCTGGACGTCGCCCCTGGATGCGCTGGTGATAGGCA
>CAZONP010000074.1:7362-10042 GCA_964581155.1 uncultured Candidimonas sp.
ATTGCATTCACCGACGACGACACCATTCCCGAGCCGTACTGGCTACAGGCGGGTATGGAGGCAATGGCGTCGCCTGGCGTGCAAGCCGTGGCCGGTGGCATCGTAATGCCTTTGCCCGACCGTCCCAGCGACATGGATCTGGACGCCGCCGGGCTGACCCGTGCGGAGTTTGCCACCGCCAATTGCTTTGTGACGCGCGATGCCCTGGAGCGCGTCGGGGGCTTCGATGAGCGCTATACGCTTGCCTGGCGTGAAGATTCGGACCTGCACTTCGCGTTGATCGACGCGGGACAGCGTATTGTCTTTGCGCCTGGTGCGAGGGTCGTTCATCCCTTGCGTAGCGCGCCTTTTGGCGCTGGTCTGCGTATGCAGCGCAAAGTCATGTTCGATGTCCTTTTATACCGAAAATTTCCCGAACTTTATCGTCAACGCATACGCAAAGGACCGCCGTGGTTCTACCTGCTGGTATGCGGCAGCTTATTTTTTGCGTTGGCAAATTTTTTGGCAGGCGAACGGCCCGCCGCCGCTGCAGCGGCGATGCTTTGGGCATTGTTGAGCCTGCTCTTTTTCTTCAGGCGATTGCGGCGCAGCGCATTCACTGTGCGCAATTTTCTCGAATTGGCCGTCACGTCGGCGTTTATACCGCTCTTGTCCGTGTTTTGGCGTGTTGTGGGGGCCGTGCGCTTCGGCCCAGCGTTGCCGTGAGCGCCGTGGCCCGTTCCTGCCTGTGGCGGCCGCCACCGGAGAAGGTGGCGATATTCCGCGCATTGAATCTGGGCGATCTCTTATGCATCGTGCCGGCCTTGCGGGCGCTGCGCAATGCTCTGCCCACGGCAAGGATCACACTGATCGGACTGGACAGCGCCCGGCCGGTGGTGGAACGGTTCAGCCATTACCTCGATGAGCTTATCTTATTCCCGGGGGATCCGGCGTTCCCTGAACAGGAGCCGCGCCTGTCGGAACTGCCGGGGTTTTATCGCCGTGCCCGTGCCCGGCACTTTGACGTGGCCTTGCAAATGCATGGCAGCGGTACCCATTCCAACGCCATCGTCGAATCTCTCGGCGCGCGCCAATGGGCGGGCTTTGTGCCGGATCCATTGCAGCAAGAGCATGGCCGGCTGATGGCGTGGCCGGATGCCGAGCCGGAGATACGTCGGTATCCGCGTCTGCTGGACTATCTGGGTTTGCCGGCGGATGGCTTCGACCTGGAATTCCCGCTGACGCTGATGGACATCGCCGAGGCGGGCGATCTGGCGAGAGATGTGGGCATCGACGTGCGCCGCACTATTTTCATTCATCCGGGGGCCAGGCTTGCCTCGCGCCGATGGCCGGTCGAACGTTTTGCGAGCCTGGCGAACCGGCTTGTTGAAGATGGCTGGCAAGTGGCAATAACGGGAAGCCGGGATGAGGGAGATCTGGTTCGCCGGCTGGTCTACGAGTCCCGTGCCTGTGTCGTCAATCTTTGTGGTCGCACGACGTTGGGCAGCCTGGCTGCGCTATTGCGGGATGCACGTTTATTGATTTGCAACGATACCGGCGTGTCGCATATTGCGGCCGCAGTCGGGACCCGCAGTGTCGTCATCGCTTGCGGCAGTGATGCCGGCAGGTGGGCGCCCCTGGACAAGGTGCGGCATCGCGTTTTGCATGCACCGATGCCGTGTCGCCCCTGCATGCATCAGGAATGTCCGGTGGGACACCCCTGCGCCTACGCGATCGGAGTCGACGACGTGATGGCGCAGGCGAGACGGCAGATTTTTTATGATGGGGGCCGCCATGGAGGTTGAGGCCGCTGATGGGCCGGCCGCCGATCCTGGCACTGGACGCCGGTTGCGCATACTGACGTGGCACGTCCACGGTAATTATTTGTATTCGCTGACGCGCGCGCCGCACGATTTTATTATCCCGGTATCGGAGGACGGACGTGCGGGTTACAGCCGTCTCGGCAACAAGATACCTTGGGGCGGCAATGTACGCGAAGTTCCCGCCGCCGGCATTCGCAACGAGGGTTTGGACTGTGTGGTGTATCAGTCCCGTGCGGCGTTCGAAGACGACAGCAACGATTTATTGACGCCTGCCCAGCGCAAGCTGCCTTGCGCCTATATCGAACACAATCCGCCGGAACCGCATCCAACAGATACACCACATTTCTTTCACCACGATAACGGCGTGCTGGTTCACGTCACCGCTTATAACGCCATGATGTGGAATACGCCGGAGATACATACGGAAGTGATCGAACATGGCGTTCCCGCAGTCGCCGGACTGACCGCCACCGGGGAGCTGGCTCGAGGAATTGCAGTCATCAATCATTTGCGACGGCGTGGGCGGCGGGTGGGGGCGGATATTTATGAGCAAGCCCAGCGCCGCGTGGCGCTGGACCTCATTGGCATGGAATCCGAGAACATGCCTGGCGGCTTGGGCGAAGTACCCAATATGGACGTTCCAGCGTTCCTGGCACGCTACCGTTTCTTCTTTACCCCTGTGCGCTACGCGAGTCTCGGCCTGTCGGTAGTCGAAGCCATGATGGTGGGCCTCCCCGTGATAGGGATGGCCACGACCGAACTGCCCAGCGTGATCGACAACGGGGTGACCGGTTTTGTGGACACCCGCTGGGATCACGTCGAAGCATGCATGCAAGACCTGATCGCCGATCCCAAACTGGCGCTCATATGGGGCGCAG
>CAZONP010000075.1:0-9999 GCA_964581155.1 uncultured Candidimonas sp.
GGGCAGGTTGGAGCAGCAGCCTGTTGCCGAACGCGAAGCCTGGTATGTGGGCCTGCAGGCGGGCGCCTACCTGGCGTGGGTGGGTGGTACGGCGGTAGGGGCGTTTTTTGGACATGGCTGGATACAGGGATCGCCATGGTTATCGCAGACCCTCGGCTTTGTATTGCCGGCGCTTTTTCTTGCGCTTCTGCTTGAATTATGGACAATCGTGCCCGGCTATGTGGTCGTTGGCGCCGCTTTGGCGACGGCGGCCGGTTTGGCAGTGCTGCCGCCATTCGGTGCGATCATGGCTGGAATGGCCGTTGGCGCGGCGCTTGCATCACGCAGGGGAGCATAGATCCATGCCGACGCCACTAAATGGAGCGGCCCTTATATGGGCGATTGCTGCCTGCGGCATTGTGACTTTTCTTATCCGCTACTTGCCCATGCGATGGCGCGAGAAGGGCGTTGGCCGCGCGGCTGCCGGGGGTAGATGGCGATATGCGCTGGACGCGATAGGTCCATCGGCCATCATGGCGCTGCTGATCACTTCGTTTTGGTCCATGGTGGCGACGGATCCCGGCGCAGCCACGGTGGTACCGATAGCTGCAGGCATAGGCGGCGTCATTCTTGGCAAGAAGCTGCTTGGCAACATTGCCGCAGCCACCTTGAGCGGCGTGCTTGCCTACGGCTTGGCCCTGTGGGCCGTGTCGGCCGTAGTAGGCCTGTGAATCAGCCTTTGACCCGGACGATTTTTTGAACTTGCGGTACGTGGCGCATGGCCCGTATGACTTGCGCCAAATGCTTGCGGCTATCGACTTGCACCGTCAGGTGCAGCAGGCCAGTGGCTGCCGCGTCGTCTTGCATGGTCAGGTGAATGATATTGGAGTCGGCTTCAGTGATTTCAGCCGCAAGCCTGCCAAGCACGCCACGCTCATTAATGACGGTGACATCCAGGCGCGTGCTGAGATGGCGCGCGGTGTTCGAATCCCATAGCACCGGGATCCAGCGTTCGGGCTCGCGCGCTCGCTGGCGTTGCGCCACAGCGCATTCATCCATATGAACCACCAGTCCATGTCCGAGGCGGATGCCCCCGATAATGGCGTCGCCCGGTAACGGCCCGCAACAGGGCGCAAGTTGCACCGCCTGTCCTTCATTGCCGTGTATTAGTATGGGCGCGTTCGTGGCGGAGCCAATTTCATCGAAAGCCGCAGCCGTTGTGGCCATGAGGGCGTTTTCGGGTGCGAACCGCCTGGCTACGACAGCCGCCAGCCGTTTGCCCAGACCGATGTCGGCCAGGATCTCTTCGCGGGAAGCCGCGCCGGAGCTCTTGGCAAGTTTTTCCCATTCGGGATCGTCGTCTTCAGGGCGTGGCAAGTGAAGTTGGTCAAATGCCTGCTTCAGCAGGCGTTGGCCGAAAGCCACCGATTCTTCAAGCTTTACTGTACGAAGAAAGTGACGAATTTCCGAGCGGGCGCGCCCGGTGCGCACGTAATTGAGCCATTGGGCGCTAGGGCGCGACGCGGGCGAAGTGATGATTTCAACCGAGTCGCCGCTTTTCAGCTCGGTGCGCAATGGGGCGAATTCGCCATTGATCTTGGAAGCGACCGCCTGGTTGCCAATGTCGGTATGGATGGTATAGGCAAAATCCACAGGAGTGGCGCCGCGCGGCAACGACAGAATTTTGCCTTGGGGGGTGAACACATAGACGGCATCGGGGAAGAGGTCGACCTTGACGTGTTCCAGGAATTCGCCTGAATCGCCGGTTTGACTCTGGATATCAAGCAAGGATTGCAGCCACTGGTGCGTGCGCTTTTGCAGATCGTTAAGTGTTACGTTGTCTTCTTTGTATAGCCAATGTGAAGCCACGCCTTCTTCGGCGACATGGTCCATGTCGCGCGTGCGGAACTGAAACTCCACCGGCGTTCCATAAGGACCGACCAGCGTGGTGTGCAGCGATTGGTAGCCGTTGAGCTTCGGGATGGCGATATAGTCTTTGAACTTGCCGGGAACCGGCCGGTATAGCTGATGCAGGGTCCCAAGCGCCAGGTAACATTCCGGCAACGTGTGCACAATGACTCTGAAGCCGTATATGTCCAGCACCTCGGAAAATGACTTTTTTTGTTCGCTCATTTTCGAGTAAATGCTGTACAACGACTTTTCGCGTCCGCTGACTTCGGCCTCGATGCCCGCCGCAGGCAGCGCTACCCGCACGGCCTCGGAGATCTTGCCCAGCACTTCGCGCCGATTGCCGCGAGCGGCCATCATGGCTTTGTGCAGCACCTGGTAGCGATTCGGATGGATGGCCTGAAAGCAAAGGTCTTGCAGCTCGCGGAAAAGCGCGTTCAGTCCCAGGCGGTGGGCAATGGGTGTGTAGATTTCCAGCGTTTCGCGCGCGATGCGGCGACGCTTTTCGGGACTAACGGCACCGAGCGTGCGCATGTTATGCAAGCGGTCGGCGAGCTTGATGAGTATGACCCGCACATCGCGCGCCATGGCCAGAAGCATCTTGCGAAAGCTTTCGGCTTGCTGCTCCGCTTTGGTGGCGAATTCCAGGCGGTCCAGCTTGGACAAACCGTCCACGATCTCGGAGACATCTGCCCCGAATTTTTCGGCCAGCTCCAGCTTGGCAATTCCCTGATCTTCCATTACATCGTGCAGAAGGGCAGCCATGAGGGAATCGGCGTCCAGCTTCCAGCCGGCGCAAATTTCAGTCACTGCGATGGGATGGGAGATGTAAGGTTCGCCGCTGGCACGGAACTGACCAAGGTGGGCCTGATCGGCGAACCGGTAGGCCTCTTTGATACGATCAATGTCTTTGGGATCCAGGTAGTGCCGTATGACCTGGGTTAGCGTCGCAAGCGACGCAATCGTATTGGGGCCCGTATCGTTATTGGTGAGCGCAACGGCCTTGGGCTTGCGCCGCCGCAGCCGCGTGCCTTTTTTCAGTACCGCCAGAAGCCCGGAGGAAGCACCGCGAAGACTGGTAAATGCCATGAGCCGTGCCCCCGTTTGCGAATCAGGTAGGAACTTTTCGCAGCATTTCCACACCCGTCAACCCGGCGGCGATTTCTCGTAATGCGGTTACCGTTGGCTTGTCTTTGGTGTCGAGGCGCGCCTCGTGACCCTGTGCCAGTTCACGAGCGCGATACGTGGCAGCCAGCGTCATATTGAAGCGGTTGGGGATTTTTTCCATGCAATCTTCGACGGTAATACGAGCCATGATAGACCTATAAAGCTAGAGTTGGTGGGTGTCAGGCGAGCGTTTTGCTTATGCCCAGCTGTGAAAAGAGTTCGGCATTGCGGGCCGCTTGCGCGTTATACCGTAAGCGGGCGGCCGACACGATCTGGCCAAGTTGCAGCAATGCGGTGCTAAATTCTTGATTAATAATAACATATTGACACTCGGAGGCGTGTGCGATCTCGCCGCCGGCGGCCAATAAACGACGCGAAATAACTTGCGGCTCGTCTTGACCGCGTTGGGTCAGGCGGCTTTCCAGCGCCTCTATGGAAGGCGGCAAAATGAAGACGCCGATGGCGTCGGGATAATGCTCCCGGATCTGGCGCGCACCTTGCCAGTCGATCTCCAGCAATACATCCTGGCCTTTTTCCAGCGCCGCATCTATGCGATCCCGGGGCGTGCCATAGTAGTTGCCGTGAACTTCGGCCCATTCCAGCAGATCGCCGCGGTCACGCAATTCGAAAAACGCCTCGGTGCTGATGAAGCGGTAGTGTTTATTGGCTTCCTCGCCGGAGCGCGGCGTGCGAGTCGTGCAGGATATGGACAAGATCAGCGTGTCGTCCTGCGCAAGCAGGGCATTCACAAGACTGGATTTACCGGCGCCGCTGGGCGCGACCACCATGAAGATATTGCCGGAATAAGGCGACATGATTGCATCTGGGTAACAAACGGAAGGGGAAGGATAGCATGCCCCAATACCCGCTTTCCTTGCGTTAGCGGGTGCCTTGCACCGTTACGTGCCCCAATTCGTGCAGGATATCGGTGTAGGCTTGCCTGTCTTCGCACAAAAATACGACCGCATCGCCCAAATTCATATTGAAAACGATGTCCTGGATTTGTTCGTGAGCATTATCGTCCTTGCATATGGCGGCAACGTGCACGTCGCCGTCTTGTTCGAATTGTTCCTTCGGAACGAAATCTGCAACAAGGTTGATGTCCGGCTCGCTGACAACGACGTAGGCGGTGAAATGAAGGTCTTCAATGGTAACGGCCAGAACCATACCGTTTTCCAGGGTCCCGCTAATTTGACTGCATGCATTCATGAAGTGGATTGTGGCAGTTTGACTGTCTGAAATGAGAATGTGGTGATTTTGGCCGGCGGTACATTGGCCCATACGATTCTGGAACTGGTGTGCCGCGCCTGAACATTGCGGCGCCATTTTGGCAGGCGCAGATTATACGTGAACTGTATGGCTACACCGCCGTCGTGCAAGAGCAAGTGCCACTGCTGCAATATAGCCTTGGTGATGGATTCGGGCAGCGAGCATAGCGGCAGACTGGAGACAATGGCCGCGATTTTTGTGTTTTCCGGTAAAAGCCGGCACAGGTCGGCGGCATTTCCGTGAATGATCTCGACACCGGGAAAGCGTTGCCGAAGGCGTTGCGCAAACGCGCCAGACAATTCAATTACCTTCAAACGCTCAGGCGCCACGCCGCGATCCAGCAAGGCCTGCGTTATTACGCCGGTGCCACCACCGAGCTCGATGATCAGACCTTGATCGTCGGGCGGAATTTGCTTTGCCATTTGCTTGGCCAGATACTTCGAGCTCGGGCAGATGGCGCCAATGGACTTTGGCCTGCTGCATAGCTCTTGCAGGAAGATTCCGGGCGCCATCTTTTTGATGTATTCCGAAATGCGCAGCGCACGTTCCAGCCGCAGGACTCGATGCATTGTCATAAACCTATTCTGTGGGAGTTGCGTAACGTTAACAGTAGAAAGCTGGTGCCTGCATGACGAAATGTTATGAGCAATACAACGGCGACACAAGCGGGCATACCGCCGAGTACTAGGCTTGCGTTGTCAGGCCGAAATCCAGTGTAGCAATGACGGGCGTGTGGTCGGATGGCTGTTCGTTCGCGCGCGGATTCTTGTCGATGGCGCAAGCGGAACAGTAAGGCACCAAAGCGTTCGACAGCAATATGTGGTCAATACGCAGGCCGGCGTTGCGGCGAAATGCAAATCGCCGATAGTCCCACCAGGTGAACGCGGGACCCGTATGCGGGAAGTTGCGGAAGGCATCTTGGAAACCAAGATCCAGCAATCCGTGGAAGGCGGCGCGCTCGGGCTCCGACACCAGGACATCGCCGACCCATTTGGATGGATCGTGCACGTCTTCGTCGGTTGGCGCCACGTTATAGTCCCCCAGCACCGCCAGGTAGGGGTAACGCAACAGCTCGGCCTGCAGCCAGTCCTGCAACGCGGCGTACCACTTCAATTTGTATTCGTACTTGTCGCTGCCTACTGACTGCCCGTTGGGACAATAGGCGCTTACGACGCGAATGTCGCCCACGGGGCTTTGCATGGTGGTTGCCACAATACGCTGCTGATGGTCTTCAAAATTGGGAAGGTTGCGTTGCACGTCGGTGCCCGTGCCGTTGGTAATAATGGCAACGCCGTTATAGGTCTTTTGCCCCGCCCATTGGGCCCCGTAGCCTATCTCGGCAAAGGCGTCCAACGGAAATTTCTCGTCCGGCAGCTTGAGCTCCTGCAAACACAGGGCATCCACCGGATTTGCTGTAAGCCAATCAAGGACCTGGGGCAGGCGGACTTTAAGCGAATTGATGTTCCAGGTGGCAAGTTTCATGACTCTCTTGGGTCGTACGGGGCGATGCTGGATCATACCGCAGGGCGTCGGAAGGCGGTTCATTTAGGCTAAGTCTTTGAGCTTATTGGATTTATTTGTAATTTTAGGGTATCCTGTATAAGTCTAGGGGCGCAGGGTGCGCCCCTTGTAATGCGTAAAGGAGAGCTAGCATGGCCACGAAACCGACTCAAAAAAAGCAGCCTTTTGTGATTGAGCCGCTTAATTGGACGACTAAAGATGTCTCCCGCGACGAGCCGGCGAAACGCAACGAGGATGCAAAGCAGCCTGCACCTGCAAAAGAATCACGCGACTGACGCGGCAAGAACCCATAAAAAAGCGGCGGCGCCACAAGCCCGCCGCTTTTTTATTGTGCCCGTTGCGCGTTACTATTCGCTATCTACCCCACATTACCCCTCTATTTGAACTTTCGGAGACAGATCATGGAAGAAGTAGTCGTCGTCGGCGCATGTCGCACTGCAATTGGAGATTTTGGTGGCGCCTTGAAAGACATCCCACCCTGCGATCTGGGTGCCACTGTCGTTCGTGCCGTGCTCGACCGCAGCAATGTCGCCGCCGCCGATGTGGGCCACGTCGTGTTCGGCCATGTGATCAATACGGAACCGCGCGATATGTACTTGTCGCGCGTGGCCGCCATGAATGCGGGCATAGGCAAAGAGACGCCGGCGTTCAATGTCAACCGTCTTTGCGGTTCCGGTCTGCAAGCTATTATTTCAGCCTCCCAATCCCTTATGCTGGGCGATGCGGAGATCGCCATCGGTGGCGGGGCCGAAAACATGAGCCGCGCGCCATATATCGCTCCGGCGCAGCGCTGGGGCGCCCGCATGGGCGACAGTGCCATGATCGACATGATGACCGGTGCGCTGGCTGATCCCTTCGACAAGAAGCACATGGGCGTCACCGCCGAAAACATCGCCGCAAGATACTCGATTTCGCGCGAAGAACAGGATGCGCTGGCGTTGACGTCGCATCAGCGCGCGGCCGCAGCCATCACCAACGGCTATTTCAAGGAGCAAATCGTTCCTGTGGTCAAGAAAAGTCGCAAGGGCGACGTAGTCTTCGATACCGACGAGCATGTGCGCATGGATGCCACACCCGAGAATTTCTCGTCGCTCAAGCCAGTCTTCGTCAAGGAAAATGGCACCGTCACCGCCGGAAATGCGTCGGGCCTGAACGACGGCGCGGGCGCTGTTCTTCTTATGACAGCCAAAGCGGCACAGGCGCGCGGCATCAAGCCGCTTGCGCGCCTGGTTGCCTACGGCCATGCCGGCGTCGACCCTGAATACATGGGCATGGGCCCTGTACCGGCAACACGCATCGCGCTTCAAAAGGCGGGCATTACGATTGATCAGCTGGACGTCATCGAGGCGAACGAAGCGTTTGCTGCGCAAGCGTGCGCGGTCAGCAAGGAACTGGGCTTCGACCCCGCCAAGGTCAATCCGAACGGCAGCGGTGTGGGCCTGGGTCATCCCATCGGTGCCACAGGCGCGATGCTTACCGTCAAGGCTGTGCACGAACTGCACCGCATCCAGGGGCGTTATGCACTGGTCACCATGTGCATCGGCGGCGGACAAGGCATTGCGGCCATTTTCGAACGTGTTTGAAGCGTATAGTGCGGCGCACGACGAGCCCAGCTTGTCTGAGTTGGCTGGTATCCGCTACTTGCACTTCGGAACTGAATGGGTGCAAGGTGCGATGCGAGTAGGCAAGCCGGCAGAACTGGTGCTTGCCTACACGCAACAAATGATGGGCTGGCTGCTGTTTCTCGAGCCCTCGGCAGAGGACGACATAGGCATCCTGGGGCTGGGCGCGGGTTCTTTATTGCGCTACACATTGAAAAAGACGCCTGCGTCGGTTGAAACCGTTGAGTGGAATCCACAAGTTACGGCTATTTGCCGTGCTTACTTCCGCTTGCCGGACTCCCCGCGCTCTGTCATTGATCACTGCGACGCGGCCGTTTGGATCAAGAAACGTCATAACATTGATCGTTATATGGCATTAATGGTTGATTTGTACGATGCCGACGCACAGGGTCCCGTGCGCGATTCCCTGGAATTTTATGAAGGGTGTTATCACGCGTTGGCCGATGTGGGCATCATGACCGTAAACTTGTTCGGCGACCACGCAAGCTTTGCACCCAATCTCGACAACATTCGCCAGGCGTTCAAGGGCAGGATGCTGGAATTGCCTGAAGTCGACGCGGGCAACCGCGTGGTGTTGGCGTTCAAAGGGCCATTGCTCGACATCAGTACGTCGGAACTGTTGGCGCGGGCCGACGAGGTCGAGGCTATTTACGGACTTCCGGCCCGGCGTTGGGCCAAAGCATTGCTGGCTGATCCGACTGGCGGTAGACTAGCGCCCATTCGTGTAGGGGCATAATTGCATCGTCCATCTGTATATATCAAGGAGTCGTCCATGAAGTTAAGCAAGTCAACCAAGCTGGTGCTTGGCGCGGTGGCAATGGTCGGCGCCATGGCGCCTATGCTGGTTTCCGCGCAATCGGTGGCGGTCACCTCCATTGTCGAGCATCCAGCACTCGATGCCATCAAGGACGGTGTTCAGGAAGCGCTGAGCAGCGCCGGCTATACCGCGGCAAAGGGTCTTAAGTGGCAATTCCAGACGGCGCAGGGAAACACGGCTATTGCAGCCCAGATCGCGCGCAAGTTCGTTGGCGATCAACCTGATGTAATCGTGGCAATTGCCACCCCTTCGGCCCAAGCCGTCGTCGCTGCAACCAAGACCATACCGGTCGTTTTCTCGGCGGTGACCGATCCGGTCGCAGCGCAACTGGTTCCTTCCATGGCGGCTTCGGGAACGAACGTGACTGGCGTGTCCGACAGTCTTGCGCTGGAAAAGCAGGTTGAACTGATTCAGAGAATGTTGCCCGATGCCAAGCGTGTCGGCATGGTGTACAACCCCGGTGAAGCCAATTCCGTGGTCGTCGTCAAGCAAATGCGCGAGCTTTTGCCGAAGGCGGGGATGTCATTGGTCGAGGCATCCGCGGCACGCACTGTCGACGTAGGTGCGGCCGCCCGCAGCCTGGTCGGAAAAGTGGACGTCATTTATACAAACACAGATAACAATGTGGTGTCAGCCTACGAATCCCTGGTCAAGGTCGGCAACGACGCCAAGATCCCGCTTATTGCTTCCGATACCGACAGCGTCAAGCGCGGAGCCATCGCGGCGCTGGGTGTGAATTATCACGACCTGGGCCTGCAGACAGGAAAAATGGTCATCAGCATCCTGAAGGGTCAGAAACCGGGCGAAATTGCGTCGCAAACCAGCGACAAGCTCGAGCTCTACGTCAATCCAGGCGCGGCAAAAAAACAAGGGGTCGTGCTTAGCGACGCCTTCATCAAATCAGCGACCAAAGTTGTAGATTAAGAAACACATGTCCCTTTATTCGTTGTGGGGCGCGCTCGAAATAGGGCTGATCTTCGGTCTGGTTGCGCTCGGTGTCCTTATTTCGTTTCGCCTGTTGCGTTTTCCCGATCTGACGGTGGATGGCAGCTTTCCGCTTGGCGGGGCGGTGGCGGCAACGTTGATCAGCGCGGGCATGGATCCGTTCAGTTCCACGCTGGCCGCCACCTTCGCCGGCGCCCTTGCCGGGATGATTACAGGTTGGCTCAACGTGAAGCTCAAGATCATGGATTTGCTGGCCAGCATTTTAATGATGATTGCGCTCTACTCGATAAACCTGCGGATCATGGGCAGGCCGAACATTCCGCTCATTTCCGAACCCACGGTGTTCACCATGCTGCAGCCCGACGGCATCAGCGACTACATCGTGCGGCCATTGATCCTGCTAGTGCTCGTCGTTGCGGTCAAGTTTGCCCTGGATTGGTATTTCTCCACCAAAACGGGGCTGGCCATGCGCGCCACGGGGTCGAACCCCCGCATGGCCCGTTCCCAGGGCGTTGCGACCGGAACGATGTTATTGGCCGGCATGGCCATTTCGAACGCCTTGTGTGCTCTTGCGGGCGCGCTGTTTGCGCAATCACAGGGCGGTGCCGACATCTCCATGGGCATCGGAACCATTGTTATCGGCCTGGCCGCTGTCATCGTCGGTGAAAGCATCATGCCGTCGCGAAAGATGGCGATCATAACGCTTGCCGTGATCGTCGGTGCGGTCCTTTATCGTTTCTTCATTGCTCTGGCGCTGAATGCCGATTTCAT
>CAZONP010000076.1:0-9774 GCA_964581155.1 uncultured Candidimonas sp.
CATAACGCGAACAAATACCGGTTGAAACCTGGCCCCGGGTGTCAACGCACTAATAGCGTCCACATTTGGGGGGTTCCACGGATCCGGCTCCGCAATGCATCCTCGCCATACGTCTTCCGTGTAGTTTTTGTTTGTCCACTCCACGCGCGGATCATCCGGCGACCATGATTCCAGCCATCGGCCGACCCACGGCCGACCAACATCACCCACGTTCACCACATCGGCGAAAGGCACCAGCCCCACTTGAACATGACCATCAACCAATAGCAAACTAGCCAACTCCTGGGCGGCTTCATTCAAGTCGTCATCATATCCGTCGCCTTTCTTATTTCCCTTTCCCTTATTTTTATCGTAGGCCCCTTTATCCAGCGCAAACACCACCTCTACCCCACTCACACCCGGCAAGCGAACGACGCTGGTGCCCTTCAAGTCCATGGAAGACACGTCCAGGAAACCGGTGCTGATCAGCGGCAAGGTGCCGTTGAGCGTCAGGGTAAGGGTACCGCCGTCGGCGCCACCAGATTCAGTCAGCGTCAAGCTGGAGCCAAGGTTGCTGCCCATGTAGCCGGGCGGGAAATTGGCGTCGAAATAGGCCTGAGCTTCCGCTAGCAGACCGGCGCCGGGATTGATGATTGCCAGGCGCCCCGCAGCCAGTGCGGCGCTATCGAGGGACGTTTGCAAACGCGATGCCGCTGCCGTGTAACGCGCCAGGTCAATGGCACCCAGACTTGCCCCGAAAATTACCGTGGCACTCACCAGAAACAAGGGCGCGACCGCCCCCTTCTGATCTCGCCATAGCCGACACGCAAATCGCTGCACACTGGTTTTCAAATGGAAATACAGCGACTTTTTCATCGTTCTGACCTATTCGTCTTCGGGCTCGTTAACCGTACTTATGTCGCCGAAGCGCGGGTTGACGACCGCCCGGCTATACATCGTTCGTTCACCGGTCAATGCCGACCAGAAGTCGGCGCTGAGTACAGAGGGCGTGTGTTTGTATAGGGCTTCCACAATAATGACCGACGTGCCCAACTGTGGTTCGGGCAGGCCGGCAAGACTTCCCAGGCGGTCATGGCTGACGGCCGAATCGCCAAAAAAAACAGGCCCCCAGCCATCGCCCAATTGCCAAGTAACCACAGACTGCGAACCTTCTTGAGGTTCTGCGGTAAGCACCGCCATGCTCAAACGCCCGTCGGCGAAGTCCAGGGGCTTGAACAAGTCCTCGGCTATCGGGCCATACACCTGCACGGCATTGGCGGCCGTGCTGGTGGGTACGTCGAACACGCGCTGCTGCATCGCCAAACTGTTGGCAATATTGGTCGCCACCAGATCGACCTGCGACTGCGCCCGGAACTGCTGGTACATTTCGACAGCACCCAGCAGAAACATGATGAAAATGGGCAAAATGATGGCAGCTTCCAGGGCCGCAACACCGCGCGAGCATCGCAACATGTCGCGCATGGTTTTCAACGAACTTTGCAGTTGGCTACGCATGGTCAAGGCTCATTCTGCAAGACAATGGTGCGCTGGAAACGCAGGAAATCAACGTCAAGCCAGTTCAAGACTCCTGAAAACCCGGTACTTTTGAAACCCAATTGGTAGACCATGATTGCTCCGGGGCCGCCTTCTGAACACATGGACGTGCTTGCCGGCTCTGTGGGCACGGGGGGACCGAAATCGTCCGGTTCGTAAGTATCAAGCCGCGTCACTTCAATATTGTCGGGGTCGAAGACCCACGAACTGACGCCTGACGCAAGCATGGCCCTGACCCGGCTTGTGCAGCTTGCGCCGCCCATGGTGTTCAACTGCCCTTGCCGGGCAATGGCGGTTGCCACCCGGCCAAGCGTGGCGTCGGCCATCATCATGATGCCCATTTCAATCGAAAAAAACAGGACAAGAATGGCTGTGGGTGCGACCAACGCAAATTCAAGTGCTGTCACGCCCCGTTGGCCATGGCGACGCTGGCGGGCCTTGGCAATAGAGTCGCGTGATCGGCCAAACATGGCTTACTTCCCCAGCCCCATGCGCTGACGCACCTCGCGATAAAACTCAAGGTTGTCTTGCACCGTGTATCTAGGTAGATCGCCTTCCAGGATGCTTTTCGCGGCGTCTTCACGGCCCATCAGGCCGTAGGCCAGGGCCAGGTTCTGACGTCCTTGCGGCAATGAATCAGGCACGCCCATGACGTCCAGCAATACATTGACAGCATCACGCGGTTTGCCGCTCAACGACAATGACAGCCCCAGATTGCTGCGCAGGGCGGGGTCGTCCGGGTGCGATTTCAGGCCCTTGCGATAAATGGCTTGGGCATCGGCATGCCTGCCCGACAAGTCGTGGCCGGCCCCCAGGCCCGCCAGAATCAGCGGGTGGTCGGGGCGCTGCACCAACATTTGCTGGTAGCGTGAAATGGCCGAATCGAGCTTGCGCTGGCGTATGTCCATGCGGGCCAGCCCCATCTGCGCGTCAAGCTGGCCGGGGTCCATTTCCAATACGACGTCGTAAGACTGTCGGGCAAGGGAAATGTCGCCCGATAAATACCGGGCGGTAGCCATACCGAGCCAGCCATCGACCAATTGGGGCTGGGTGGTCGTAATGCGTTGGTAAAGCGATATGGCCACGTCAAGGTCACCGCTGGCCAGGGCACTGGCGGCAATGCGCAGGTCGCCTGCGCGCACAGCCTCCTCATCCATTGCGGTTTCCATGGGCCGCACCTCTACCGTGCGCATGGGCGAACAAGCCGCCAAAAGCGCACAAACTATCAGTATCCCAAGGCTTTTGTACATGGGTTCTCCCTTAATTGGCCATCGTGCTGAATGATTTCATCAGGCCCAGCACCGCCGGCCCGCCCACAATCAGCAATACAGTGGGAAGAATGAAAATCATCATTGGTAACGTCATTTTGGTTGCCAGCTGGGAGGCAGCCTCTTCCGTGCGCATGCGTCGGGCGGTGCGCTCGCTGGACGCCAGAATGCGCAGGGCCTCGCCTATAGGCGTGCCGTATTGGCGCGACTGATTCAGCGTGGAAGCCAGGCTGCGCACCGAATCCATACCGATGCGGTCGGCCATTTCAAGCAGTACTTTCCCGGTATCGCCACTTACCTGCATCTGGGCCGCCGTCAGCGACAGTTCATCGGCCAGTTCGGGGGCCAGGAACTCAATCTCCTGGGCAACCCGCAAGATAATGGCGTTCAAGCCCAGGCCCGCATTGGCACATACCACCATCAGGTCCAGGGCGTCGGGGAAATTGTTGGCAACGGCCAGCTGCCGGCGCTTGACCAGTTTATCGAGCACGATACGCGGCACCATGGCGCCCACGTACAGGGCCACAATGGCGGTTAGCACTTTGATCAGGGGTGAGACGTCGCCCAATCGGGGCCACGCAACGATGGCAACGATAATTGCAACGACCAGGCCCACAGCAATAGAGGCGCCCATCAATACAGGCAGCGCTCCCGCTTGCCGATAGCCCGCCGACATCAACTTCCCACGCATTTCACGCCGTTGGGCGGTGTTGAAAATAGGCAGGCGGCGCCCCAGGGCTGACAAGAATTTGACGATACGCTGACGCGGCGATGCGGCGCTTAGTGCGGAAATGTCGGTGTCGGGCCCTTGGGCGGCAAGCTCAAGTCGGCGGCGAACCCGCGCGCGCGTGCCAAACTGATCGATGGCAAACCAGGCCAGGCCGGCGGCCAGGCCAAGCAGCACAATGATATTCAACCAGACGGTAAAGGTCGGATTCACGTGGCCTCCCCCTTAAACGTTTAGCTTCGACATACGGCTGACCACCAGCAGGCCTACGGTCAACATGATGGCCGCGATCCCCAGAATCATATTGCCCTGGGTTGTCTGGAACAGAATGCTGATGTAATCGGGGCTCATGAACCACATCATGCCTATCATGACTAGCGGAATGGCGGCAATAATTTTGGTCATGATTCGGGCTTCGGCCGTGAGCGCACGGGCTTTCAGCCGCAGGTCCCGGCGGTCTCGAATAACGGACGCCAGGTTGCTTAGCGTGGTGCTTAACGACCCGCCGGTTTCCCGCTGCAGCAGCAGGCAAACGCATAGAAACGAAAAGTCGGCAATACGGATGCGCAGCTCGGCTTCGTCGAGCACGGTCACCATGTCGTTGCCCAACTGCAGGTTCTGCCCAATACGCCGAAATTCCGGTCCCGCAGGCCATTCGTAAATATCGCCGATATTGCGTATGGCCTGCGCCACCGGTACGCCTGCCTGGCTGGCCCGCGTAATGGTGTCAAGAATATCGGGCATCTGCGCCAGGAACCCATTTCGGAAGCGATCAACCAGCTTCTCATGGAGCAAATACGCTGTTGCTCCCGGTATGGCAATGGCCAATATGGTTTCCAACCACCAGGGAAATGGCAGCAGCAGCCAGTTCACCAGCAAGGCAAACAGGAACAACGTGGGCACGGCCACCGCCACGGTGTACACCCCACGGCGCCCACCCAACGCTTCCATGCGCGCGAGGAAAATGCCCAGCACCCCCATGGATTCCCGCATGCGCCGACGCCGGGCGTCGCGCTGGGCGCGCGCAATTTCCGCCACGGACTTGGTTTCGACTTCAGTGGGCGCCTCGGTCGTCAGTTCACGCAAACGATCGCGTGCGTTTTCTTTGTCGGACTTGCGCAGCAAACGAATGGCGGCCAATACAAGGCCTCCGCCGAAAACCATCACGAAGAAAACCAGTACGGCGATGCGGTCGGCCTGGGTCATCCTTTCATGGCCTCCTGCAGCTGATTTTCCATGCCGTAATAGCGGGCGCGCTCGCTGAAGGCCGGGCGCACGCCCGCACTTTCAAACGTGCCCTGCACATCGCCACCAAACGAGGCCGCTTCAAAATTGAAGCGGAAAAGCTCCTGGGTAATGATTATTTCGCCTTCCATACCCATCAGCTCGCTAATGCTGGTGACCCGACGAACCCCGTCGCGCATGCGCTCGATCTGCACCACCATATGCACGGCGCTGGCAATCTGGCGGCGAATGGCATACAGCGGCAAATTGCCGTTGGCCATCATGATCATGCTTTCCAGGCGAACCACGGCGTCGCGCGGGGTGTTTGCGTGCAGTGTCGTCATTGACCCGTCATGACCGGTGTTCATGGCCTGCAACACGTCGAACGCTTCGGCGCCACGCGTTTCACCCAGAATGATGCGGTCCGGGCGCATACGCAAGGCATTGCGCACCAGGTCACCCTGGGTAATGGCATTGGTTCCTTCCAGATTGGCCGGGCGGGTTTCCAGGCGAACCACATGGGGCTGCTGCAACTGCAGTTCGGCCGCATCTTCGATGGTCACAATACGTTCGGTGGTGTCAATGAAGTGTGAAATGGCATTGAGCAGCGTGGTCTTGCCCGAACCGGTACCGCCCGAAATAATGAGATTCAAGCGGCACGCGGCGGCAATCTGCAACATTTTCGCCATGGATGGCGACATGCTGCCAAAGCCCGCCAGGCGTTGCAACGACAAATTATTGCGCGCGAACTTGCGTATGGAGATCGACACCCCGTCCAGGGCTAGCGGGGGCATGACAACGTTCACCCGACTGCCGTCGGCCAGGCGGGCATCGACCATAGGGCTGCTTTCATCGACCCGCCGACCAACCGCCGCTGCGATACGTTGGGCCACATTGGCCAGGTGGGCATGGTCGCGAAACTTCAGGTTGGTCAGTTCCAGCTTGCCCTTGCGCTCGACAAAAACACGATCAGGGCCGTTGACCATGATGTCGTTCACGGTTTCGTCGCGCAGCAAAGGTTCGATCGGCCCGATCCCGAACATGTCGTTCAGAATCTCGTCGGTCATCTGGGCTTGTTCCTGCTGGGTAATGGGCAGACGGTCGCGCAGAGCCAGCTCGGAAATCAGGGTCTCGATTTCATCGCGCACTTGGTCGCGCGACATGGTCAACGCTGCGGAAACGTTAAGCGACGAGAAAACGAACTGGCGGGCGGTGGCGTAATATTCGGAGCGAACAATAGTGCGCGAGGCATCGACCGCGCGCGTGCCGGGCGTACCCAAGGCAGACGCGCGACGTACAGCGCCACCACTGTCGGCGGATGAATCGGGCATGGCTGTAGGCCTTGGTGGCGCCACCGGGCGGGTCGGGACAGCTTCTATATGCGCTGGGCTGGGCTTGTTTTCGTGTTGCTTCGCCTCGAGCGTCGTTCGCTTGCGACCGAACATTAACGCACCCTCCGCAGCAGCTGTCGCAGCCACCCAGAGCTGGCTTCGCCATCCACCGTTTCACCGGTCAGGGTGCGGGCCAGAAGATTCACGGACTTGGCCATCAGGCTGTCTTTAGGTAAGCCTTCGCCCAGGTCTTCAGCCACCGGGGGAAATTTGCCATCAAACGGTATCGACAGCGTCACCGGGTGCCCGATCGCCTTGGCGAATTCGCGGCCGTCCACCTGCGCTTTAAGCGGGGGCCGCGGCGAGTTCGTGATGACGTGCATCACCGGGGCTCCGATATTGGCCCGAATGTGATTGATCAGGGACGTAAGCACTCGGCCCGAATGCACCGAATGGTCGCCTACCAGGCAAATGAAATGCGCCTGCGAATACACTTCGTTGGCCACCATGCCGCCGGCCTGGGGCAAGTCGACCACCAGGTAGTGAAAGTGCTGTGCCAGCACCGATAGCAATCCTGCCACGGAGCCTGGCTGGGGAAAGAACTCTTCATCGTAGCGGTTATTGAAACCCAGCGTGAACAGGCGCCCGTCGGTTGTGGTCAGCACGCGCTCGAGAAACTGCACGTCCAGATTATCGACGCTGCCCAGGGACTCGATCATGGCATGGTTGCTTTGCATACCCATCAGGGTCGTGCCGGCGCCCCCATAAAAATCCATGTCCAGGAAGACTACCTTGCGCAGGTCGCCGCCGGCGATGAGTTCCCGGGCCAGCTGCCCGGCCACCGTCGTGGCCCCCACCCCGCCACGCACTCCGGACACGGCAATGATCTTGCCGCTACGGGCCTGGCGGACGCTGTAATTACCGCTGTCGTCAACCCAGCTGCGCAAGGCATCGACCGACAATGGCTTGAAGCGATAGTCGGCGATGCCTGCTTGCAACAACATTCGGTACAAGGTCACGTCGTTCTTTTCGCCAACCGCGTACACCGTCACCGAAGGGTCACACGCGTCGGCCAGGCGATCAAGAGCATCCAAGGGCTTATCCAGCCCCGAAATGTCCACAATCAGGCGCTCGGGCGCCTTTTCCACCTTGCCCAGATGTTCGATCAGATCCTGCATCGTGCCCACGTTGACATAGGCATCGCTGATGCCGAGTTGGCGCAATGCCTGGTCGACTTGTTGGCGACTGGCTTCATCGGCCATGAAGACCACTAGGCTGGCCATCACTTGCCGGCCCCCACGTCGGTGGATCGGGTGCCTCGAAGCGGCGTAATGGCGTTCTCGCGATAGCGCTTCACGGCCGCCCCGGCCGTATCGGCCGACTGCCCGGCATAGGGCTCTGGCTGGACCAGGTCTTTGGGGCGTGCCACTTGATTGGCCAGGTTGGTGTATGTGGCACACCCAAAGGCGATGGGGCTGCGCCGGTCCCAGAGCGTGCTGTATAGCGAGGGTTGCGCCAGCGCCGCACAATCGGGCGGCACAGCCCGCAGACCGACGCCCGGCACCTGCGTGACCTGGATAACCTCGGGCCCGGGCACGCCCGATACGTCTCTGCGCGGAAAGGCGCAACCCGCCAGGGACAACACTATGCCACCAAGAACGGCATATCGCGCCATGCGGCCCAAGTTGAAGGCCAAGCCCGCTCCCTGTGCACGGCAAGGCGTGGCATGAGTCGCTATAAAGGCACGTGATGTCATCGCTCTTCCTTGAAACAGCACCGTCCGTAAAATCCGCCGGGCCTATCGGGCGCCAGCGAGTGCGGCGGTGTCAATAAACGAAACCGGCCGACCCCGTTAAACGCGGCACTTTGCCATCTATGGGATCCAGGCCAATTTTTTCGCGCAGAATAAATTCAATATCGGTGTTGGGCCGCATGCTTTCCAGGGGCGACGCCAGCTGACTGCCATCGGTCGGTTTCACCAGATACGGCGTCACAATGATGACCAGCTCAGTTTTGTTATTGCGGTAATCTGCCGACGAAAACAACTTGCCGAGCACCGGTATCTTGCCGATGCCAGGGATTTGAGAGGTAAAGTCGCGAATATTGTTCTGCAATAGGCCCCCGATGGCGAAGCTTTGGCCACTGGCCATTTCCACGGTGGTTTCAACCCGTCGAACCGACAGACCGGGAATTTCCAGGCCATCCAGAATAATGCTGCTGGCGGGGTCGATTTCGCTGATTTCAGGGCGAACCTTGATGCTGATGCGATCATCGGCCAGCACCGTAGGGGTGAAATCCAACGCCACGCCGAAAGGTTTGAATTCGATGGAGACGCCACCGTCATTGTCTTGCTTGACCGGAATGGGAAATTCGCCGCCAGCCAGAAAGCTGGCGGTTTCGCCCGATACGGCCGTCAAATTGGGTTCGGCCAGCACGCTCACCAGCCCTTCGCGGTCAAGCACGTCGATCAGCGCCTGAATGGAACGGCCTTCTCTGGCGTAGCCCCCCAGAAACGAATAGCCGCCGTCGACTCCGGTGTACGAGCTTGAGCCGCGAAAACCGCCGGAGCCGCCACCCGTGGTAAAACCACCCGAAAGATTCTGGAACGAACGGCCGCTGATGACCCCTGCAAAGAAATTGCCGGGCGCCGTAATCGCCGACCAGTTGATGCCCAACTGCTGCGTCACTGAGCGCGATACTTCTGTAACCCTGACGCGCAGGTAAACCTGTGTGGGGCTGCTTATCGACAGACGGTTGATCAGGCTTTCGTCGGGCCCCAGGTAGGACTGAACCGTGCGAGAGATGGCGTCGACAGTCGAGGCGTCGGGCACTGCGCCGCTTAACATCAACGAACCCGGCGCCGATTCGACCATCACGCGCACGTCGGGGAAGCGCTCACGCAGCACCTGGGTCAATTCGCTGGTGTTATGGCGTACCACCACCTTCTGCTGCAGCAACGACTTGCCTGCAGCATCGAGCACAAACAGGGTGGTTTGGCCGGTCTTCTTGCCCATGACCAGCACCGTGCCATCCGATGGCACCTGCACGTCGGCTATGGCCGGGTCGGCCACGAATACAGAAGATGCCTCGCCGCTGAAGCGCACGAGCTTCGCTTCACCTATAGAAAGCGATTGTGCCCAGGCCTGGGCCGGTAATCCGAAAATAAACCATAGGGCAACCAGTCCAACAGACAAATGCCGCATCAGTTTTAACCAGGTATTGTGCTTTGCTACCGCCATACCTTCCCCATTTATCGGTTTAATGTTGAGCCCAATGTCTGGGTGCTTTGTTCAGAGCCGCGATAAATCGTGATGTTACGCGGGGTTGATGAGTAGCGCTCCGGAGCCGGACCTGTGCCGCCGCCACTAGCGCCTTCAGTATTGGTCGTGTTCGGCGCCTGCCCCTGGCGCGCTGCGCTGGAAATGGCCCGCGAGACATCGCCGGCCCACAACGGGCCGTCAGACGCTTGGTCACCTTCCCAGGTTACCCCGACATCTTCGGGGGCTTCATCGCGGTCGGCCAGTGCAAAGCTGCGCAAGGCCAAGGTAATGGAGCCCAGCCTGGCCGCCACCGCAATGGCTTCGGCGGCACGCGGTTTGACCTCAAGGGTAATGGTGCGCGCCGCATTGCGGCCTGTGTCTTTGCGGACGCCGTCTTCTTTGCGCGCGCCGTCGTCTTCCTGATACTGCAA
>CAZONP010000077.1:0-6503 GCA_964581155.1 uncultured Candidimonas sp.
ACGCAGCAAGTCGATATCGCCGGCACGTTTGTGGCCGTAGCGGAAGTCTTCGCCGACCAGCAGCCAGCGGGTATTCAAGCCCTTGACCAACAACTGCTCGATGAACGCTTCGGCCGACATGTCGGCGAGCGCCTGATTGAATCGCTCGAGGACTACCTGGGTGGGCTGCTGGCGCATGAGAGCGGCGATCTTGTCGCGCAGGCTGCTGATTTGGGTCGGTATGAGTTCCGGACGTTGTCCGCGCCGGGCGAAGTAGGCGCGCGGATGCGGCTCGAAGGTCATGACCGTTGCCGCAAGGTCGCTCTGATGCGCCTTGTCGCGGACACGCGCCAGTATGGCTTGATGTCCGCGGTGGACGCCGTCGAAATTGCCGATAGTCACCGCGCTGGGGCGTTGCGTATCGAAGCGGGGAAGGGTGCGATAAATGCGAGGAAGTGAATTCACACCCGAGAGTTTACAATTTTGTTTACTTTTCCTCAGGAATTATCGTGTCGAGTGCTGTTTCCCCCTCTACCTGTCGTCTGGTCGTGCTGATTTCCGGGCGCGGCTCCAACATGCAAGCCATCGTCAACGCCGTGCGTGACCAGGCCTTGCCCGCGCAGGTATGCGCCGTTATTGCCAACAAGCCCGACGCCGCCGGGCTGGAATGGGCCGACGCCCATGGCATCCCGACCGAAGTCGTTGCCCACCGCGATTACGCCAGCCGTGACGCCTTCGATACGGCGCTCGCTGCAGCCATCGACGTCCACGAACCTGACTACATTCTGCTCGCCGGTTTCATGCGGGTGCTGACACCGGCGTTTGTAGAGCGTTTCAATGGCAAGGTAATCAACATCCATCCGTCCTTGCTGCCTGCGTTTCCTGGTTTGCATACGCATCAACAGGCCTTGGCAACCGGGGTGCAATGGCATGGTTGCACCGTCCACTTCATTACGCCTGTGCTCGACCACGGTCCTATCGTCGCACAGGGAGCAGTGCCCGTCATGGCCGACGACACTCCGGAATCGCTGGCGGAGCGCCTTTTGCAGGTTGAGCACCGTTTATACGCAGACGTGGTACGCTGGCTGGTTGAACGGCGCATTTCGCTGGACGCCATCGGGCGCGTGCACGTGCGCGGCATTGCCAGCCGTTCCTTCGTTCTGACGCCGCGCGGCGTCGAACCCCAACAAAGGTAGAAATGAACAGTACAGAGAAGCCTAGGCGTTCCGAGGGCCGGCGGCCCCAGTCCGCCAGGCAGGAACGCAGTCCTGTGGATCGTCCCTATGTAATGGCTGCCGTTCGCATCGAGCAGGTCCGTACGGTGCTGGGCGAAATACTTCAGTGGGAGCATGCGGCCGACGTCGTCTTGTCGCGCTGGATGCGCGCGCACCCGAAAATGGGTGCACGTGATCGTGGCGAACTGGCGGAAGCCGTATTTCATGTGTTGCGTCATCTGCGCCGCTACCGGCAGTTTGCCGAAAGCGGCAGCGGGCCCGCCGCCCGGCGCCTGGCCATTCTTGGACTCAGTTCTGTCTTCAGTAAAGAAGTGCTGGATGCGGGCTTGTCTGAAACCGAGCAGCACTGGATCGAGCACGTTCAGCGTATTAACGTTTCCAGCCTTGCCCGCGCGGTGCGCGACAGTCTTCCCGACTGGCTCGACGAACGTCTTGCCGCACTGGAAGATTCCGACAGCCTGGTCCAGGCCCTGAATACCTCGGCGCCGCTCGACTTGCGTGTCAACACCATCAAGGCGGACCGCGACGAGATGCTGGCCGAAATGCGCGCCGGGCCTGCGTCGCGCTACGATCCCCAGCCCACGCCGTATTCGCCGTGGGGAATACGCATGCAGGGCCGACCGCCTGTCAACCGTTGGCCCATGTTCGAGAACGGCCAGATCGAAGTTCAGGACGAAGGCAGCCAAATCCTGGTGGCCCTGGTCGCGCCCAAACGTGGCGACATGGTCATCGACTATTGCGCCGGCGCCGGCGGCAAGACCTTGCTGCTGGGTGCCATGATGCGCAATTCCGGCCGCCTGTATGCGTTCGATATTTCCGCAGCCCGCTTGGCGCGAGCCAAACCGCGCTTCGCGCGCAGCGGTTTATCGAACATTGTTCCCGTTGTTATCAGCGCCGACAATGACCAGCGCGTCAAGCGTTTGCGCGGCAAGGCCCACCGGGTATTGATCGACGCGCCATGTAGCGGTCTTGGCACGCTACGGCGAAATCCAGATCTGAAGTGGCGCCAGCACCCCGAGTCGCTGGTTGAACTGTGTGAAATACAGGCCCGCATCCTGCGTCAGGCGTCGCGCTGCGTCGCCCCGGGCGGACGTCTGGTGTATGCCACATGTAGCCTGCTGCCAGAAGAGAACGAAGACCAAATTACCGCCTTTTTGGCCGACAATCCTGAATTTACGCTGCTCGATGCCAACCAGATTCTGGCAGACCGTTGCGGAAAACTGACAATGAGCGGTCCGTACTTAAGCCTGCGCCCCGACCGCCACGCGACCGATGGTTTCTTCGCCGCCGTAATGGAGCGGCGCAAAGAAGCGGCTCCATCCAAACCTGCTGTACCTTCCGAGCCGTCGGACGAGGTTGCCGCAGAGAACTAAAGTGAAACTACGCTGTCTTATCCCAGGCAAGTCAGCTACACTTTTTATTATCTAAACATGAGGCCTATAACAGGTTTATGGATCAAATACTCAATTTTCTAACGGCTGGCATACTGCAATTGCCGTGGTGGCAGGTGGCGCTGGTCGCGCTGGTTCTTACCCACATCACTATCGTTGGCGTCACAGTGTTCCTGCATCGCAGCCAAGCGCATCGCGGGCTGGACTTGCACCCGGCCGTCATGCACTTTTTCCGCTTCTGGATGTGGCTTACGACCGGCATGGTCACCAAGGAATGGGTGGCCATACACCGCAAGCATCACGCCAAATGCGAGCGCGAAGGGGATCCCCATTCACCCGTGGTGTTCGGCCTGGGCAAGGTGTTCTTCCAGGGCGCCGAACTGTACCGCGAAGAAGCCAATAATGCTGAAACGCTTAAGCGCTTCGGCCACGGCACCCCCGACGACTGGCTCGAGCGCAACGTCTACACGCGCCACAGCCTGATGGGCATTCTTCTCATGCTGGCTATCGACCTGGCCTTGTTCGGCGTGCTGGGCCTGACCGTTTGGGCCGTGCAAATGGCATGGATCCCATTCTGGGCGGCGGGCGTGGTCAACGGTATTGGCCATGCGTGGGGCTATCGCAACTTTGCCAGTCCCGATACCAGCACCAATGTTTCGCCATGGGGCATCATCATTGGTGGCGAAGAGCTTCACAATAACCACCATGCATACGGAACATCAGCCAAGTTCTCCACCAAATGGTATGAATTCGACCTGGGTTGGGCCTATATCCAGATCCTGCGTTTCTTTGGTCTGGCCAAAGTCAAGAAACTTGCGCCGAAGCTCAAGTTGCAGCCGGCAAAGACTTCGGTCGATGCGCAGACGCTTCAGGGTGTCATTACGCACCGCTACGAAATTCTTGCGCGCTATGCCGACTTGGTAAAGAAGGCCGCTACGGAAGAACTCGACAAGCTCAAGCCCACGCGCCAGGAGGGCAGCGCCGACTGCCGCTTCACGTTGTTAAGCCGCTCCAAAGAGTGGTTGACCCGTACCGACGACGCGCTCGAGCCCGCCCAATTGGCGCAAGTGGAATCCATACTGGCCAATAATCAGTCTCTATCCACGCTGGTGCAAATGCGCCGCGAATTGACACGCCTGTGGGAAAGCTCCAGCGCCAGCAGCGAACAGCTGCTTGCCGATTTGCAGGCATGGTGTCAACAGGCGCAACAAAGCGGTATAGACGGTCTTGAGCAGTTTGCCAACCGGTTGCGCCGCTACGCGGCATGATCTCCGGACTCAACACCGAACAAGAAGCCGCTGTCACACTCCCTCCGCGCCATGCCTTGGTTCTGGCAGGCGCGGGTAGCGGCAAGACCCGGGTCCTTACTACGCGCATGGCCTGGCTGATTCAAACCGGCCAGGCCAGTCCGTTTGGCCTGATGGCAGTCACTTTCACCAATAAATCGGCGCGTGAAATGCTTACGCGCCTTTCGGCGTTGTTGCCGCTGAACACTCGCGGCATGTGGGTAGGCACGTTTCATGGTTTATGCAACCGTTTGCTGCGCGCGCACCATCGCGACGCCGGCCTGATCCAGACGTTTCAAATTCTTGACAGCAACGATCAACTGGCCTCCATCAAGCGGCTCGTCAAAGGCGCCGGGATCGACGACGAAAAGTTTCCGCCCCGCGACATCCAGCGTTTCATCAATGCATCCAAAGAAGAGGGGCGGCGGCCGCAGAACGTAGTTGCCACTGATCCGCACCGGCGCCGCCTGGTAGAGATCTACCAGCTATACCAGGACCAGTGCGAGCGCGAAGGCGTGGTCGACTTCGCCGAGCTGCTGCTGCGCGCGTACGAGCTGTTGCAACGCAACGCGCCCATACGCGAGCATTATCAGCGGCGCTTCCAGCATATTCTTGTCGATGAATTCCAGGACACCAATACCCTGCAGTACCGTTGGTTGGCTTTGCTCGCAGGCGGCGGCGCATCCATTTTTGCCGTGGGCGACGACGACCAGTCCATTTACGCAGTCCGGGGGGCCAATGTCGGCAACATGGCCGACTTCGAGCGCGACTATGCGCAGGGCAACGTCATACGACTGGAACAGAATTACCGCTCATACGGCCATATACTCGACTCGGCCAACGCCTTGATCGCGCATAATGCAAGCCGCCTGGGCAAGAATTTATGGACGGAGCAAGGGGCGGGCGAACCCATCCGTGTCACCGAGCAGCCTTCAGACTTGCTCGAGGCGCAGTGGATCATCGATGAAATAAAAGCCTTGATCAACGACGGTCGCCAGCGTCAGGAGATTGCCGTCTTGTATCGCAGCAATGCGCAGTCACGCATCATCGAGCACGCGTTGTTTTCGGCCAGCATTCCGTACAAGGTATATGGCGGCTTACGTTTTTTCGAGCGGCAAGAGGTCAAGCATGCATTGGCCTATTTGCGATTAATGGATAATCCGCACGACGACACCTCATGGCTGCGCGTCGTCAATTTCCCGGCGCGGGGAATAGGCGCGCGGACGCTGGAACAACTTGCCGATGCGGCGCGTGGGCAAAACAGCAGCCTCTTTCGCGCCGTGCCGTATATGTCGGGCAAAGGCGGCACCAACCTGGCGCGGTTTGCGGAACTGATTCAGCAAATGGCCCACGAGGCCCAGGTACTGACGTTGCCGGAGCTCATCGAACACGTCATCCACCATAGCGGCTTACTGGCGCATTACCAGAACGACCGTGAAGGCGCCGACCGTCTGGAGAATCTTCAGGAACTTGTCAATGCGGCAGCGGCGTTCGTCGCTGAAGAAAATTACGATGGCCTGCCGGCAGGGCGTGCCGCCGACGACCGGGACCTTACGCCAAACGCCGCACAGGCACCAGGGCAATCAACCCCAGCCATAGACTCCGACGCCGAACTCGCGCCTGGTGTAACGGCAATGTCGCCACTAGCGGCGTTTCTGACCCACGCGTCGCTCGAGGCGGGCGATAACCAGGCGCAAGCCGGCCAGGATGCCGTTCAATTGATGACGGTGCATGCGGCCAAAGGCTTGGAATTCGACTCTGTGTTCATCACGGGTGTGGAAGAGGGACTGTTCCCCCACGAGAACAGTCTGCTGGAAGCGGCCGGGCTGGAGGAAGAGCGGCGCCTGATGTATGTTGCCATTACCCGGGCGCGCGAACGGCTGTACCTTACCCTTGCGCAAAGCCGGATGCTGCACGGCAAGACACGTTATGCGATGCGGTCGCGCTTTCTGGATGAAATCCCCGACGAACACCTGAAATGGCTGTCGCCGCGCGAACGCGCCGCGCCCGTCACCGACGACTCCTGGAGCGGCGCATTTCGTCGAGGCGCCGGCTACAATCGCTCCGCCAGCACCCTGGCGCCACGCGTCGCCCGTAGTCTTACGACCGGCGTGACCGTGGGCGATCAGCATTTCCGCATAGGTCAGGGCGTACGCCATGCCAAGTTTGGCGAGGGTACCGTCATTGGCTTGAGCGGCATGGGCCAGGACGCACAGGCGCAAATTCAGTTTCGTGATGCCGGTGCAAAAACGCTGGCGCTGGGCGTCGCGAAATTGGATATTATGGCGGGCTAGGACCGCCGCACCCACCTTCGGAGCTCAGAAATGGCAGCCTACCTGATCGGTCACATCACGGTGAAGAATCCCGCCAAGTGGGCCGAGTACTGCGCCAAGGTGCCCGGCACGGTCGCGCCGTGGGGTGCGCAGCTGGTATTTCGTGGCGTCGCCACCAGAACACTGGCGGGTGCGCATCCGCACACCGACACCGTCGTCATCCGTTTTCCCAACCAGGCGTCGATCGATGCCTGGCACGAATCAGACGCGTATCAGGCCATTATTCCCATACGGGAGCAGGCCGCCGACGTGACCATCGTCAGCTACAACGAGGCCTAG
>CAZONP010000077.1:6603-7861 GCA_964581155.1 uncultured Candidimonas sp.
GTCTCCATGGGGCTGACACTGGTTTTTGGCGTAATGGGCATATTGAACGTCGCCCATGGGGCCTTCTACGCCTTTGGCGGGTATGCCGCCTCGTCGCTGGTCATGTACGTGGCCCCAAGAACCGACTCTCCCTTCCTGCTTTTGGCGGCCTTGTTCGTGGCCGCGATTGCCGTCGGCCTGGTACTGGGCGGCATCATGGAATTTCTCTTGATCCGGCGCGCTCAGGATTACGACCCTATCCTGAAACTGTTGATAACCTTTGGCGCATTCCTGATGCTCGAGGACATTCAGCGTTTCATTTGGGGCGCTCAGCCCTACAGTGCCAGCGAAGTCGTCGGACGGCTCGGGAACATCGAGCTTGGCGACATTACCTATACGACGTATCAAGTTGTCGTTGTGCCGGTGACAGCGATCCTGGCGTATATCCTGCTCGAGTTATTCCTGCGCCATACCAAGCTGGGGAAGCAGACGGTGGCCACGACCCATAATCGGGAGGTTGCGACATCCCTGGGCATCAATGCCAAGAAAATAGGTCTCGTCACCTTCGTTATCGCCACCATCCTGGGTACGCTGGGCGGCGCGCTGGCCTCTCCCACCACGTCGCTGGTGCCGGGCGCTGGCACCGACATGATCGTCCTGTCGTTCGCTGTCGTCGCCACGGCCGGCCTGGGCCAGATCACTGGCGCTCTGATCGCCGCATTGCTGATCGGGATCATGCGGTCCATTGCCGTCTATGTGGCGCCTGAATTCGAGGTCGCAGTCCCTTACATCATTATGGTCCTGGTGCTGATTATTCGGCCGCACGGTTTATTCACTGTGGCTCAAGCGAGAACAATCTAATGAAGGTATACGTTTTAAGTGGTTTGAGCGTGCTGGCCGCGCTACTGGTCGGCCTGAACGTCCCCTGGACGATCACACCAATCGTCATCGGCTTGACGTATGCCATTGCAGCCTTGGGTGTATCTGTCATGGTGCGAGCCGGACAGGTTTCGTTCGGTCATGCCATGTATGCCTGCATTTCGGCCTATACGGTCGCATTCCTGGCCCGTGCATACCCTCAGACCGACGCGCTGGTGTTGATCATTGCGGGTGTCGTAACCAGCTTTATGGCTGCCGCCGTCGTTGGGCTGTTTGTGGTCCGGTACCGGGGTATTTTCTTCGGCATGTTGAATCTGGCGCTCAGCATGGTGTTGTTCGCACTGCTGGGCAAGCTGTATCACTTGACCGGCGGTACTGACGGTATACGTGTTGTCCGTCC
>CAZONP010000077.1:7961-9589 GCA_964581155.1 uncultured Candidimonas sp.
GCAGCGGGAGCCTTTCTGGGCGCCATCGGCTTTGAATCGGTGAAGCTGATATCGGGCGCTTATTTCCCTGGCTTATGGCAATTTCTTTTGGGCTTCACGTTGATCATTGTTATCTTCATGTTCCCGTCCGGGTTCGTAGGCGAGATCATGAAGCGCGTGAAGTCGAAAACCGGACTGAAAGGCTGATGATGGAACCACTAATCAAGACAACCGATTTGCACCTGGCCTTTGGTGGTGTCATTGCCGCCGACAATATCAACTTTGAGCTGCACACCGGTGAGCGCCTGGCGGTGATCGGGCAGAACGGGGCCGGCAAGACGACCTTCATCAATATATGCACCGGCTATCTTACGCCGTCGCGCGGCAAAGTTTTTTTCGACGGCAAAGATGTTACCGGCATGACACCGCGCAAAATCGTGCGCCTGGGCCTGGGACGTTCGTTCCAGCTGCCGCAATTGTTTGGCGAGCACAGCGTTCGCCAATGCATACAGATCGCCGCAGCGCGCCGGAACAAAGAGCTAAGCTGGTTCCGGCCTTTGGAGCATACCGTCGACGCGCATGAAGTGAACGAAACCCTGGAACTGGTTGGCTTGGCGCAAGATGCGGACGAGTTGTCGTCCGAGTTGCCCGAGGGCAAACGCAAGCTGCTGGACGTGGCGATGGCGCTGGCCTTGCGCCCCAAGCTTCTGATCATGGACGAACCCACCAGCGGCGTGGCCTCCGAAGACAAGCATGGCTTGATGGAAACCGTCATGCATGCGCTTGACGAGCGCAAGGTCACCAGCTGGTTCGTCGAACACGATGTGGACATTGTGTCGCGCTACGCCACACGCGTCGCGGCCTGGATCAACGGGAAGGTCGCTGCCGACGGTACGCCCGACGAGGTCTTGAACAATCCACAAATCAAAAGCGAAGTGCTGGGGACCTGACTCATGCTCAAGATATCCAATGTAAACGTGGACCTGGCAGGCAACCGCATTTTGCGCGACGTGACCGCCAGCTTCGAGAAATCCAAGACCATCGGAATCGTGGGTCGCAACGGTGCCGGCAAAACCACGTTGCTGCGCACCATCATGGGGCTGACCAAGCTCAAATCCGGCGAGATCGTTTTTGACGGCATCGAGCTTCACAACCTTCCCGGACATGCGCGCGCGGGACTTAAGGTTGGGTATGCGCCTGAAGATCGCGTTATCTTCCCGACCATGACGGTCGAAGAGAATCTACGCCTGCCTTGTGAAGTCCAAGGGCAAAGCAAGGCGGAAATCGATGCCCGGCTGCAGACCGTCCTGACGGTGACGCCTCAGCTTGAGCCCATGCTGAAACGTTCGGGCTCCGCGCTTTCGGGTGGGCAAGGCAAGATGGTCGCGCTTGGCCGCGCGATCATGGTGGGCACGCGCTTGTTGATGCTCGACGAGCCGTTTCAGGGATTGGCGCCCAAGCTGGGTCATGAATACGCCTTGGCCTTGGGCAGGCTCAAAGACTTGCAGCCGGATATCTGCATTGTCATAACGGAATCAAATGTGAAGTTGCTGGGCGACATTCCCGACCAGATCTGGACGATAGAACGCGGCTCCATTGCGCTTAATTCAATGAATACTACGGAGACAAAAAGTCATGGCTGAAATGAT
>CAZONP010000078.1:0-9586 GCA_964581155.1 uncultured Candidimonas sp.
TGATCTTCTTCTCGGAAGCGTACTTGGCGGCCATGTCTTTGACCAGCGGGCCAACGAACTTCTGGTCAGCCTGGTACCAGTCGGAAACAATGTTGAACTTGGCACCGTCCCACTGGATGATGCGTGCCCAGTCATCGCCCATGTGGTTGTTGCATGAGGTCTTGACGGGACGCATGAGTTTGGCGAATCCAAGCGCTTCCAGTTTTTCCTGGGACAGGTCCAGGTTTTCAAAGCCCCAACGCACTTGTTCGCGCGTCATGTGCTTGCCTTTGCCATACTTTTCCTGAGCCGCGCGGATCGCTTCGACCTGCAGCATGGAAATCATCATGCCGCGGGTGTGGGCGATTGTGCCGACATACTTGCCGTTGGCGTCCGAGCCCTGGCCCTTTTCGTAAACGAACTTCTTCAGGTCGTCGTGAACGCGGCCCTGGTCGGCGCTGTTATGTACAGTGATGCCGTTATAGCCCTTGGCAACCGGACCCAGATCCTGGACGTCATTTTCCGAAGCGGCCCACCAGATGCCATACATCTTGTCGCGCGGGTAGCCGACGGCCTGCGCCTCACGAATGGCGGTCGGCGTCATGATGCCGGCGCTCCAGAGCAACAGGTAGTCAGGCTTGTTCTGGCGAATTTGCAGCCATGTGGACTTTTGCTGGACGCCGGGCGCGGTGACGGGATACAGCTGAAGCTCGAAGCCATTGGCCTTGGCGCGTTCCTGCAGCAGGGCGATGGGCTCTTTACCATAAGGCGAGTCGTGATAGACCAATGCGATCTTCTGGCCCTTGAGCTTGTCTTCGCCACCGACCTTCTTGGCGATGTCCTGGATCATGGCGTCAGCCGCGGTCCAGTAGGTGCCCAGCAACGGGAAGTTCCATTTGAATACCGAGCCATCGGCCGACTGGGACAAGCCGTAGCCCATGGTTTCGATGGAAACGCCATCGACAATGGCCTTGTCGGTCAGGGCGAAGGTAATACCCGTGGATTGTGTGTCGAAGCCCGACGCGCCGCCGTTCTTGTCTTTCAGGCGCTCGTAGCATTCAACGCCGCGATCCGTGGCATATGCCGTTTCGCATTCTTCGAATACGATCTTGACGCCATTGATACCACCATCACGCGCATTGACGAGCTTGAGGTAATCCATCTTGCCATCGGCCCAAGGAATACCCAACGGCGCAAACGAGCCGGTGCGATAGGCTAGTAGCGGTACGAACTGCTCTTCGGCCGCTGCCACGGGCATGGACATCGTTGCCAATGTGCCTGCCACAGCAACCATGGCCGCAGCTAATTTAAACGAACGTTTCATCTCCAAGTCCTCCTGATGGTGTCTCTATGCACCGTTTGTGATACAGCGTAGCCAAAATAGGCCAGCTGGGTTACTGCGTTGTGCTGCTTTAATGAGGGAACGGCCAGATGCGCAGCTTCTCTTTGCCTATGCTCCATAAGCGTGCCAGCCCGTGCGGCTCGACGATAAGGAAAAAGACAATAAGCGCGCCGAATACCATGTGTTCTATATGCGAAGCGGTATCGATGGCCAACGGTATGCCAAGCATGTGGGGCACATTGGTCAGCAGCACCGGCACCAGCACCATGAAGGCGGCGCCGAAGAAACTGCCAACGATGGAACCCAAGCCGCCAATGATGACAATGAACAACAGCTGTAGCGAACGGTTCAGGTCGAAGGCCAGCGGTTCCCATGAGCCCAGATGTATGTAGGCCCACAGCGCACCAGCCACGCCGATGACGAAGGAACTGACCGCGAAGGCGGTGAGCTTGGCGTACACGGGCCGAATGCCGATGACCGAAGCCGCCACGTCCATGTCGCGTATGGCCATCCATTGCCGGCCAATGGCGCCGCGCACGAGGTTCTTGGCCAACAGCGCGAACACGACGACAAAGCACAGAACAAATACGTAGCGCTGTACGGGAGTTTGAACCGGCATGCCCATGACTTCCAGAGGCGGGACGGACACATTGCCCGAAGACGAGTTATTGGTGAAGAACGGAATGCGCAGGAATGCCCAGTCGACGAAAAACTGTGCCGCCAACGTGGTAACCGCCAAGTAAAGGCCTCGAATCCGCAAGCTGGGAACACCGAACACCACACCGACCAGGGTGGCGAACACGCCGCCCATGAGGATTTGGATGATCAGCGGCGTGGCGGGCATGCGCACGCCAAAGTTCCAGGCCGCATACGCTCCGACAGCCATGAACGCGCCCGAACCGATGGAGATCTGGCCGCAGTAACCCACCAGAATATTCAGTCCGATCGCCGCAAGCGACAAGATAAGGAACGGGATAAGAATGGCTTGCAGGAAGTAGTTCGATGCAAGCAGCGGCACCAGCAGGAAGGCGATAGCCAGCACGCCCATGATAAAGACGCGATCCTGCCGTATCGGGAAGATTTGCTGGTCTGCCCGATAGGTGCTTTTGAACTGGCCGTTTTCACGATAAAACATAGTAGATACCCGATTCTTTCAGTTAAATCATCAAACACGGTCGATAATTTTTTCGCCAAACAAACCCTGAGGACGGAACAGCAGGAATACCAGTGCAAGCACATAGGCAAACCAGATTTCAATGCCCCCTCCCACAAACGGGCCGAGATAGACTTCGGAAAGCTTTTCGCCCACGCCAATGATCAGGCCGCCGATAATGGCGCCGGGCACCGAGGTAAGCCCACCGAGGATCACGACCGGCAAGGCGCGCAAGGCGGCGGTGGACAAGGTGAACTGCACACCGAACTTCGAGCCCCAAATCACTCCCGCCACCAGGGCAACCACACCCGCAACAGTCCATACCACGACCCAGATGCGATTAAGCGGAATGCCAATCGACTGCGCCGCCTGGTGGTCATCGGCCACGGCGCGCAGCGCGCGTCCGACCGAGGTGTACTGGAAGAAGATCGCCAGCAGGGCAACGAGCAGGGCCGACACCGCCGCTGCGGTCAGGTCTTCGAGGCTGATGAGTATGCCGCCTTCGAACATGGTCTCCATGATGAACACAGGATCCTTGGGCATGCCCACGTCTATGGAATAGACGTTGCTGCCGAAGATGATCTGCCCCATGCCGTCGAGGAAATAGCTGATGCCGATAGTGGCCATGAGCAGAGTCGTGCCTTCCTGGTTCACCAGGTAGCGCAGAACCCAGCGTTCGATGACGATGGCAAGCACCCACATGAACAGGCCACTGACGATGAATGCCAGGATATTGGCCAGAAGCAGGCTTTCAAGGCCCAACCATTGCGGTATCCATTCGGAGAAGCGGGCCATCGACAAAGCCGCGACCAGAACCATTGCGCCTTGCGCGAAGTTGAAGACGCCCGAGGCCTTGAAAATAAGGACAAAACCCAATGCAACCAGCGAATACAGCATGCCGGTCATCAGGCCGCCGAACAGGGTTTCCAGGAAAAATGCCATTTCTGTCTTCCTTGTTTAATGGCTGGCGCCGAGATAAGCGCGTATGACTTCGGGATTCTGGCGAACCTCGTCGGGCATGCCGTCGCCGATCTTCTTGCCGTAATCCAGCACCACGACACGATCGGAGATGTCCATTACGACACCCATATCGTGTTCAATAAGGACGATGGTCGTGCCGTACTCTTCGTTGACATCGAGAATGAAGCGGCTCATGTCCTGCTTCTCTTCAATGTTCATACCCGCCATGGGCTCGTCGAGGAGCAGCATGCGCGGCTCCATGGCCAACGCGCGACCAAGGTCGACACGCTTTTGCAGGCCGTATGGCAAGCGGCCCACGGGGGTCTTGCGGAATGCCTGGATTTCAAGAAAGTCGATAATATTTTCGACGTATTCGCGGTGTTCGATTTCCTCGCGCTCCGCCGAACCAAGCCGGAATGCCTGCGCAAGGACGCCGCTTTTCATGCGCAAGTTGCGGCCCGTCATGATGTTGTCGATCACGCTCATGCCCTTGAATAGAGCCAAGTTCTGAAAGGTGCGGGCGATGCCCATTTCAGCGGCGCGCCGCGAGTTCATCTTGGCGAACTTCACCCCGGAAAGTGTAATTTCGCCCTGCTGGGGTGTATACACGCCATTGATCACGTTCAGCATCGAGCTCTTGCCCGCGCCGTTGGGGCCGATAATGGCCCGGATTTCGTGTTCTTTTACGTTAAAGGAGATATCGGTTAACGCCTTCACTCCGCCAAAGGCGAGCGAGATGTTTTGCATATCCAGAATCGTGTCGCCGATTCGTTGGTCGCGAGCAGCTTGACTCATTACGCAGCCTTCTTGGTGTTGCCGGGGAATACCTTGGCGGAAACAATCTTCAGGTCAGCCGAGATCTTGCCCTTGCGGCCGTCCTCGAACTTGACTTCGGTTTCGATGAACTGGTTCGGTTTGCCCTCGAAGAGCGCCTCGACCAATATGGCGTACTTTTGGGCAATAAAGCCGCGGCGGACCTTGCGGGTACGTGTCAGTTCATCGTCGTCCGGATCCAGTTCCTTATGCAAGATGAGGAAACGGGCGACTTGAGAGCCATAAAGCTTGGGGTCCGTGGCCAGGTCCGCGTTGACATCTTCGACGCATTTGCGGATGAGCTCGTAGACTTCCGGCTTGCCGGCAAGGTCTGTATAGCCGGCATATGGCATATTGTTGCGTTCGGCCCAGTTCCCCACGGCTTCGAGGTCAATATTGATGAACGCGCAAACTTCCGACTTGCCGGCGCCGAAGGCAACGACCTCTTTGATGAACTGGAAGAACTTGAGCTTGTTCTCGATGTACTTGGGCGCGAATATGGCGCCGTCGGCCAGCTTGCCGACGTCCTTCGCGCGGTCGATGATCTTGAGCTGGCCATTGGTGTCAAGGTAGCCCGCATCGCCCGTGTGATACCAGCCGTCGGCCGTATAGGATTCGGCCGTTGCCTCGGGATTGCGGTAGTACTCTTTGAACAGACCGGGGCTCTTGACCTGGATTTCGCCGTTGTCCGCCACACGGATCTCGACGCCACGCACCGGTTCGCCGACGGTGTCCGAATGCACGTGACCATCGGTTTGAACGCAAACGAACACGGACGTCTCGGTGGAGCCGTACAACTGTTTCAGATTGATCCCGATCGAACGATAGAAGACAAACAGGTCGGGGCCGATGGCTTCGCCCGCCGTATAGGCGACGCGCACGCGGCTCATGCCCAGCGCGTTGCGCAAAGGACCGTAGACCATCAGGTTGCCCAACTGGTACTTGAAGCGGTCCCACGCGCTGACGCTGCTGTCGTTGTCCAGGATGCGCACGCCAACGCGGCGGGCAAGATCCATGAATGACTTGAACAGTTTGCGTTTGATCGGGCTGGCGTCTTCCATGCGGATCATCACATGCGTCAGCAAGTCTTCCAGCACCCGGGGAGGCGCAAAATAATAGGTCGGCCCAATGGCGTGCATGTCGATAGACACCGTGGCTGGGGATTCAGGGTGATTGACCGTGAATCCGGTGACCAGGAATTGGGTGTACGAAAACATGTTCTGGCCGATCCACGCCGGTGGCAGATATGCCAGCACTTCTTCGTGATCGGTCAGACCTTCAAGTTCCTGAATTGCCTGCCCGCGGTCGATGAGCGCGTTGTGGGTCAGGACCACGCCCTTGGGCTTGCCGGTCGTGCCCGAGGTGTAGAACATGGCGGCGGTGTCGTCCGGCTTGACGGCGGCAATGGCGGCATCTATATACCCCGGATGCGCCGCCGCGTGTTCGCGGCCCAGTTCCAGCAGCCGATCGAAGCCCAGCAGGTTGTCCTGGGCGTAGTTGCGCAGCCCGCGTGGATCGTCGTAGACAACATAGGACAAGGCTGGGCAGTCGTCGGCGACTTCCAGCATTTTGTCGACTTGTTCCTGGTCTTCGACCACGGCAACACGAATGCCCGCGTCTTGAAACACGTACAGCATTTCAGCCGCAATGGCATCCTGGTAGAGCGGCACAGGGATGGCGCCAAGGTATTGCGCCGCCATCATGGACATGTACAAGCGCGGCCGGTTCTCTCCTACGATCGCGACGTGGTGGCCGGCCTGTACGCCAAGCGCCGCAAGGCCACTGGCCAATTCGTGAACCTGCGCGGCAAGTTGGCCCCAGGTAGTGGTTTGCCAAATACCAAGATCTTTCTCACGCATTGCAGGGCGTGCACCGCGTACTTTCGCATGGTGCAGCACCAAAGCGGGGAACGTATCAGGTCCCGCAGATATCCTTTGCGTAGGCAGATTTTGCGCCACGGTGTCTCCTTCAGCCAGTATCATGTTCCCTTTTGTGAATAGGGGAACTATGGTTATGTATCCAGCCCATTCAAACTCTGAGCAAGGCGTTAAGGTATAACTTCATACCACCTGCAACTGTCACGGATACGACATTCCAGCTTTTCCTAGGGTTAATCCTCATGAAACAAAAGAGTTCACTAGCGGATGCCGCCGCGTGGTTTTCGGTACTTACGCCGGACCAGCAAGAACGCGTACAGCGCGATATTTCAGTTACGTACTACCCGCCCGGCGCCATGATTGAACGCAAAGGCGAAAAAGCCTATGCCTGGATGGGGGTCATGAGCGGGATGGTGAAAGTGTCGGTGGGAACGTCGGACGGAAAGCTTGCCTCTCTTACCGGCGTCGTGGCCGGCGGGTGGATAGGGGAAGGGTCGCTGCTTAAACGCGAACACCGTAAGTACGACATTGTTGCCTTGCGCGCGTCGGCCATTGCCCGCTTGCCCGAAGCCACCTTTGACTGGCTGTTGGATTCCAGCATTCCATTCAACCGTTACTTGTTACACCAACTTAACGAACGTGTTGCCCAATTCATCGGCAAGGCGGAACACGACCGCCTGCTTGCCCCCGATGCACGTGTAGCGCGTTGCCTGGCCGAACTATTCAACCCCTTGCTTTATCCCGGCAAAAGCATGCGCCTGGACATTACCCAGGAAGAGATCGGTTACCTGGCGCGCATATCGCGTCAGCGCACCAACCAGGCCCTGCGCGCGCTGGAAGCGGCGCAGCTATTAAAGGTTGAGTACGGGGCGGTCGAGGTCCTGGATCTTGAAGGCCTAAGGCAGTACGCCATCTAGCAGCAGCGGGCTGCGTGAATTATGCGCCGTATTCCTGCTTTGCGATAGACGGGAAAACAGCCGGCCACTTGCCGCTACAGTGCACGCGTACCTGTTTAATCTTGTGGGATATAAATTGGGGACGTAGTAAGCTTGCCGGAACGCCTGTATTGACTGTTGCGCCTGGCGCAGCAACCCTCGCGCCCCACCCCAACCAAGCTTAAGGACCTCATCATGTCAGAACATCCCACGCACACGCTTCCTTCCTACCTGAATGCCCATGAACTGGGACCGTGGGGCGTGTACCTGGAGCAAGTGGAACGCGTTACTCCCTATCTGGGCAAGCTGGCGAAATGGGTGGAAACGCTCAAGCGCCCCAAGCGTTCACTCATCGTCGACGTGCCCATCGAACTTGACAACGGCACCATTGCCCACTTCGAAGGATACCGCGTGCAACACAACACCACGCGGGGACCGGGCAAAGGCGGCGTCCGCTTCCACCAGGATGTAACGCTATCCGAGGTCATGGCGCTGGCGGCATGGATGTCGGTCAAGACGGCGGCTGTGAATTTGCCCTTTGGCGGCGCCAAGGGCGGCATACGCATCGACCCGCGCAATTACTCGAAAGCGGAATTGGAACGCATCACTCGCCGTTACACCAGCGAAATCGGCGTGATCATCGGGCCAAACAAAGATATACCCGCGCCAGACGTCAATACCAACGCGCAGACGATGGCATGGATGATGGATACCTACTCCATGAACCAGGGAGCGACGACAACGGGAGTCGTCACCGGCAAACCGGTGTCTCTGGGCGGTAGCCTGGGCCGTGTCGAGGCCACCGGCCGGGGCGTTTATGTGGTGGGTGTGGAAGCCGCAAAAGAAATAGGCATACCCATCGAAGGCGCCCGCGTGGTGATTCAAGGCTTTGGGAACGTGGGCGGAACGGCGGCGCGGCTTTTCTACGAAGCCGGCGCCAAGATCATTGCGGTGCACGATCACACCGGTTGCGTACATAACGCCAGCGGCCTGGACGTACTGGCGCTGCTGCAGCACGTGGAAGAACGCGGCGGCGTGGGCGGCGCCCCGGGCACCGATACCCTGACCCCTGCTGAATTCTGGGCGCTGGAAACAGAGATTCTGATACCGGCGGCGCTGGAAAGCCAAATACACGAAGGCAACGCCAATTCCGTACGTGCAAAAATTGTGATCGAAGGCGCCAACGGACCTACCACTCCCGAGGCTGACGACATCCTCACATCGAACGGCACCCTGATCGTCCCGGACGTTCTGGCCAATGCCGGCGGCGTTACGGTCAGCTACTTTGAATGGGTGCAGGACTTCTCCAGCTTTTACTGGACGGAGCCGGAAATCAACCATCGCCTGGAACACATGATGCGCGCAGCGTACACGTCTGTATCCAGCGTGGCGGCGGAGCACAAGGTCACGCAACGCACTGCCGCGTTCATCACCGCATGCTCGCGCATTCTGGAGTCGCGGGAAGTGCGGGGCCTCTACCCTTAATCGGCCAGCAAAAGAGCAACAGGCAGGCGAGCAAGCACGTCGGCCATTCGGAGTTGGCCGCCGGAATCACAGTCAAACCGTTCGCCCGTCAGAACATCGTGCAGCTGCCTGCCGGAAAATTCCTGCGGCAGCACCACGCTGGTATCCGCCCAGAAACCCGGGCGCAATAGCGGTAAACCACCCGCTTCGTGTTCCCTGACGCCTTCATGGCAGTGCCTGGGCACAATCGCCACGACACCGCTGTTCTGATTCATGCGCGAGAATGCCAGCGCCTTCGCCGCCCGCTCGCCGGTCACGGGCACACCCGCATAACTTGCGCCGGCGAAGATCCCGGGACGCTCGCGGCGCAGGGCCAGGCACCGCGCCACAACCGCCTGTTTAAGCCGCCCGCTGCGCCAATCGACCAGCAATGCCGTCATGTTGGCACCGGCTGTGAATGCGTCCAAAGCACCCTGACGCGAGGCGTAATCGACGGCGCGGCGGTTGTCGGGGTCAACCAGGCTGAAATCCCAGAACTCCGTGCCCTGGTACAAGTCGGGAATGCCGGGCGAGGCGGCACGCAGCACCGTCTGGGCCAGACTGTTGACTGCGCCAGTGGGCGCAATCATGGCGGCGAACTGTTCGATCTCACGCAAGAGATCGTGTAAGGCGCCTCCGGGCAGCATGGCATACACAAAATCGGCGCCGGCCAGTTCGTAGGCCTTATCCGGCTCGAACCAGCTTGACGTCAGTTTCGCTTCACGCAGTGCTTTGGTTTGCCATTGCACCGCACGGTCCAGGAAGCGTTGCAGGCCGGCGGTGTCGTCGGCCGACAGGCCTAGCGGCCATGCTCCGACCAGGGTCTGGAAAAGCATATAGCGTTCGCCCGCCCAACGCGCCCGGGATGGCATCGCATCGCTGGAGGAGCTGGTCAGCCAGCGACCGCTGGCCTTAATCCATTCCTCGGGTATCTCGCTCAGCACCGCCAGGCGTGCCCTGACGTCCTCCCCCCTCTTGTGGTCGTGGGTGGCGGTCGCCAGCAAGGACTTCGGGGCGTGCTCAC
>CAZONP010000079.1:0-6570 GCA_964581155.1 uncultured Candidimonas sp.
CGCGTCGCCCCGCCGAATCGGCGCATAGGGCCACGCGGCCATGATCGCGCGCCAGAAGGGCACGCAGGCCCGCCACCGGATCTTCTGCGCGCCGGGCGATGGCCACCGGAGGGGCCGGGTAAAAATCTGGGTGAGCGCCCTCGTCCACCAGCGCCAGACGTGCAAAGGATTTCAGGCGTGTGAACAAGTCTTCTTCGTTCAGGAACAAGAGCTCGGGCGGCAGCACGGGCCGCTCGCGATCACTTTTCAGGAACTGGTAGCGGCTGCGGGTGTCGGTCGCGAAGCGTTGCACTGCCTGGTTAATGTCGCCAATCGTGATGGTGAATGACTGTTCGGGCAGGTAATCAAATAGCGTTGCGGTATGGGTGAAGAACAGCGGCAGGTAGTATTCGACCCCCGCGAACGCTATGCCCGAACCAATGTCCTTGTACGGCAGGGCGCGCGAGGGGTCGCCCTCGAACATCTCGCGAAAGCGTGCCCGAAACTGGTTGCGCGCGCTTTCGTCCATGGGGAACTCGCGCCCCGGCAGCAGTTGCACTTCCTTGACGGGATACAGGCTCCGCTGGGTGTCGATGTCGAAACTTCGTATAGACTCTATCTCATTGTCGAATAAATCCAGCCGATACGGCAGCACCGAGCCCATGGGGAACAAGTCGATGAGTCCGCCGCGTATGCAAAATTCGCCTGGCGCCGTCACCTGCGTGACGTGGGTGTAGTTCGCCAGCGTCAGTTGGCGACGCAAGCCCTCTTCGTCCAGGGCATCGCCTTGCTTGAACGAAAACGTATAGGCGGCCAGGAATTCAGGCGGAGCCAGGCGGTACAGGGCTGTCGTGATCGGAACGGTCAGGATGTCGACGCTTTCCTGCATCAGTGCATGCAGGGTGCGCAGGCGCTCCGAAATAAGGTCTTGATGCGGCGAGAAGCCGTCATAGGGCAGCGTTTCCCAGTCGGGCAGCTGCCGCACCCGTAGTTCAGGAGCGAACAACAGGATTTCATCGGCAAGGCGCTGCGCCGCCAACGGCTCGGCGCAGAGCACGACCAGCGTCTGGTCCGATGTGCGTGCCAAGTCGGCCAGCAGCCAGGCATCGCCCGAGCCTGGAGGCGAAAACTGGGTGTGACGGTGGCCCGGCTTGAGCGCGGCGAGCGCTTTACGGGTGGAGGAAAGCGACGGGGGAGGGGTTGTTTCTATGGACATGTAGTGGATCATTATAAAATGGGTTTCATATGCATACGAAACTGATTGCAATTGTGCCCGCAGCGGGCATCGGCGCTCGCGCCCTGCCGACGGATTCCACCGTTGAGCCCAAACAATATCGGCGCTTGCGCGGCGAGCCCATGCTGCGCTGGGCTGTCAAGGCGTTGCTGGCCGATGAACGCATTGCGCAGGTAAGGGTGGCGGTTGCCGCCACCGACATCTGGGCGCAGCAGGCGCTCGACGGTTTACCGCGCACGGTGTGGCGGGCGTGCGGCGGGCCGGATCGCGCGGCCACCGTCATGGCGGCATTGCTCGACGCGAAAGACGACGGCGCGCTGGCACCCGGCGACTGGGCGCTCGTCCATGATGCCGCCCGGCCGGGTTTGCCTCCTGACGCCTTGCAACGTCTTATCGACCGCTGTCTTGATCAAGGGACCGGTGGCCTGCTGGCGCAGCCGGTGGCCGATACCGTGAAACGGGCGCTGTCCGGGTCCAGCCAGGCGCCGGCGATGGTTGAAACCACCATTGCGCGCAAAGGCCTGTGGCTGGCGCAAACGCCTCAAATGTTTCTCGCCGATGACTTGTTGGCCGCCTTGCGGCACGCCCAACTAGGGCATGCCATCGTCACCGACGAAGCCGCAGCCATGGAATTGTCGGGCCATACACCCCACTTGGTGCCGGGCTCGGCCCGCAATTTCAAGGTGACCTGGCCGGAAGACTTTGAACTGATGGAAAAATGGCTTTGATGCCGCACTCTCTTTAATTCCCGGAGCAATAGATGAATTTTCCTTTTCGCGTCGGGCAGGGGTTCGATGTTCATGCGCTCGTCGCCGGACGCCCGCTCGTTATCGGCGGCGTCGTCATTCCGCATACGCATGGGTTGATGGGGCATTCAGATGCCGACGTCTTGCTGCACGCCATTACCGACGCGCTGCTGGGGGCGGCGGGGTTGGGCGACATTGGCAGACACTTTCCGGATACCGACAAAGCTTACCAAGGCGTTGACAGCCGCGTGCTGCTGCGCGCGGCCATGGCAAAGGTCAAAAGCGCCGGCTGGCGCGTGGTGAACATAGACGCCACGGTACATGCACAGGCGCCCAAGATAGGGCCTCATGCCTCGGCCATGGTAACCAATATTTGCGCCGATCTGGACATGGCCGCCCAAGACGTCAATATCAAGGCGAAAACCAATGAAGGCCTGGGGCACTTGGGTCGTCGGGAAGGCATTGCGGCGACGGTGGTCGCCTTGTTGGCCGCCGCCTAGAGCGTTTCTCCACCCACCGCCCGGTTGCAAGGGCAAAGCTCCTCGGTTTGAAGGGCGTCAAGCACGCGCAGCGTTTCGGAAGGATTGCGGCCCACCGACATATTGTTGACCGATGCATGCTGGATCATGTTGTCGGGATCGACAATGAAAGTCGCTCGCAGGGCGACGCCTTCGGTTTTTTCCCGTATGCCCAATTGGTCGATAAGGGCTCCCGTGGTGTCGCCGAACTGGTAGTGTCCGAGCTTGCTTAGTTCGGCATTTTCACGGCGCCACGCCAGTTTTACGAATTCGTTGTCCACCGAGCCGCCCATGAGAACGGCATCCCGGTCTTCGAATTCCTGGGCCAGGTTATTGAAGCCGACGATTTCCGTCGGGCACACGAAGGTGAAGTCCTTCGGGTAAAAGTAAATAACTTTCCACTTGCCGGGGAACGAGCTTTCGGTGATGTCCTCAAACGCAGACACCCCGTTTTCTTCGTGGAAGTTGAAGCCCGGCTTGACGCCGGCAACTCTGAAGGGTTCGAGTTTATCGCCTACTGTTTTCATCTAATGCTCCGGGGACGAGATGCTGAAAGTAAATTTTACGCTATTAACTGTCTGTGTCTAATTGAAAATTCCTAATCCTGATTTTGGGGATTTCAATGCGGGCGACCAGTCCGGACGGTGGGCGGGAGATCAGTTCCAACTGCCCACCCACTTGCCCCAGCAGGCGCTCGACGATGGCCAGACCGAGCCCCGCGCCGCTTACGCCCGTGCGTGCGGTTTCGCCACGCGAAAACGGGCGTAGCAGGCGTTGGATATCGGTTGGGGCAATGCCCGTGCCATGGTCGCGGACTTCTATGGCAAGGATGTTGCCTTTTTGGCGGGCCGACAGTTCAATATGGGCCCGGTCGTCAGATGGTGTGCGTCCGTAGCGCCGGGCGTTTTCAATAAGGTTGCTGACGATGCGCTTCAAGTCATTGGCACTGATTTTCGCGAACAAATTGGGCTCGATGGACGCCGTCAACTCGCCGCCCAGCGACTCTGTATGACTTCGTTCGCGCTCAAACAAGTCGTGCAGCACCGACGACACATTAATGCCCTGGGCCGGCACGACGCCGGCGGGACGGGCGTATTCCATCAGTTGCCCAATACTATGGTCGATCTGCGCCAGGTCTTCATCGATGGCCTGCCGCGTCTCGTCGGTCACGTTGCTCATCTCGATTTCCAGTCGCATGCGTGCCAATGGCGTGCGCAAGTCATGCGATATGCCGGCCAGCATGATTTCCCGGTCGGCCTCGGTTTGACGGATATCGCGCGCCATTCGGTTGAAGGCGATGTTCATGTCGCGGATTTCGGCCGGCCCTTTCTCGGGCAGAAGGGACGGTGTTTCGCCTCGCGCCAATTGTTGCGCCACCTTGGCTAATTGTGCCAGCGGCCGGTTTACAAATCGCACGCTTACCGCAGCGCCAATTAGTGCCAGGAGCAAGGCGGTTGCGCCCCAGCCCAACCATTCGGCTCCAGCGGTCAGGCCCAGTTGCTCGCGATCGAATACCAGCCAGTAGCGATCATTATTGATCTCGAAGCTGACCCAGACTCCGGGCTCCTTGTTGACCGACCACATGACGTGGGTGTCGGGGCCTAAGCGGTCCTTGATGGCGGCGGCAACGTGGTTCCAATAGTTTGAATTGGGCAGGGGTTCCAACGCGTCGGTGGGTGCCCTGGGTTGTACGCGCAGGCTTTCCTTGGTGGCCAAGTCCAGCAGCAATGCCGGCCGCACGCTGGTGGGAGCATAAACCAGCGCCGAGCGCGTAACGCTGACGGCTGTGGTGACGCGTTGCGCCATTTGCACGGCTCGCGGCCCTTCTTCCATACTGAAGAATACCTGGAGCCAGGCACCCAGGCTGACCAGCATGAGCGCGGCCAGCAGAAGGAACGAGCGGCTGAACAAGCCCAGCCGGAATCGCGATTTAGGCTTGGTAAGCGGCTGATTGGGAGACGACATGACTGCTTGCCGCCAAGTCACACCCGCCACATGTTATTGACCGCCATCGGGGACGAATACGTAGCCCAGGCCCCATACGGTTTGGATGAATACTGGTTTGGACGGATTCGGTTCGACCAGCTTGCGCAAGCGGGAAATCTGGACGTCCAGGCTGCGATCGAATGCCTCGTATTCGCGTCCGCGTGCGAGTTCCATGAGCTTGTCGCGGGACAGGGGGATTTTTGGATGGCGCGCGAAAACCTTAAGTACCGAGAACTCACCTGTGGTGATGGGCACTTGCTCGTTATTGCGGGTGAGCGTGCGGGTGGACAGGTTGAGCACATAGGGACCGAATTCGATGGATTCGTTTTCCTGGCTGGGCGCGCCGGGGTGCTCTTCTGTGCCACGGCGGCGCAGGATGGCGTTAACGCGTGCGAGAAGTTCGCGCGGATTAAACGGCTTGGACAGATAGTCGTCCGCGCCCATTTCCAGGCCGACGATGCGGTCGATTTCCTCCGCCTTGGCGGTAAGAATGATAATGGGGGTGTTGTCGTGCCCACCGCGCAGCCGTCGGCAGATGGATAAGCCGTCTTCGCCGGGCAGCATGAGGTCCAGCACGAGGAGGTCGAAATGTTCGCGCTGCCAGAGCTTGCCCATTTCTTTGGCGTCTTCAGCGACGAAGACATTAAAGCCCTGTTCCGACAGATACCGACGCAGCAAATCGCGCAGGCGAGGATCGTCGTCGACGATAAGAATCTTGCGGGATAGAGATGGATTTTGTGTGTTCATAGGGAAAATGTAACAGGGCTGAGTTAAGCCGTACAGGCCTCGTAGCAAGATATTACATAAAAAACATGCTGTGCACGTTAGTTTAGGCCTGTAAAGCCTCTAGGGTCTGCTGGACAAATGGCGGATGCCATTAAGTTTCCCATGCCACGATGGTTCGGCACGCTTAAAATAGGGTTATGACATTACATATTCTTGCTCTTGAAACCTCATCCAGTATTTGCGGCGTTGCCCTGCTCAGCCAGGACCAGGGCCAAATCGCCGTGCGTGCCGCGCATCACGACGCCACAGGAGAGCACGCTCAGCGACTGCTCCCGATGGTGGATGATTTGCTGACGCAGGCCGGTATAAGCCGCAAGCAACTCGCTGCAGTTGCGTTCGGTCAGGGCCCCGGGGGTTTCACCGGTTTGCGGGTCGCCTGCGGTGTGGCTCAAGGTATGGGTTACGCGCTCGATATTCCCGTCATACCCATCGTGTCGTTGCTGGCGGTCGCTGCGCGCGACGATGTATCGGGTCGTGCAGATGCACCGGTGCAGATAATTGTCCAGGACGCCCGCATGGGCGAGGTCTACCTGGCGGCCTATCAGGCGGAAGGGGACGCGGCCCTGGGATGGCGTGAACTGCAGGAACCAGTACTGCTCAATGCGTCCGACGTTGCGCGTTGGATCGCCGACGCCATGGCGGCCTGGCATGTGGATGTGGACGGCGGCATGCGCGTGCGCGTGACAGGAGATGCGCTCACCGCCTATCCCGGCATGGCCGCCGCACTCGACGAATTGTCGTGGGTCGACCTTGGGGCGCCCTTGCGGCCGGACGCGGAAACCATTGCCAGGCTGGCGCTGCTTGCCTGGCATAACGGAGATGGCATTGCGCCGGATTTGGCCGCCCCGCTGTATGTGCGGGATAAGGTTGCGTACACCACGCTTGAACGGGCGAGCGGGCAGGGCGGCAATCCAAAGGCCGACGCGCCGGCTACGTTCATTGTCGATATGACTGCGGCCCATGTCGACGACGTGGTCGCCATCGAGCAGTCCGTTCAGGCGTTTCCCTGGACACGTGGCAACTTTATCGATGGACTGCAGGCGGGGTATGGGGCGTGGGTGGCCCTGCAGTCGGGTCAGGTCGTAGGCTTTTGCATGACCATGTTCGCGCCCGATGTGGCGCACGTGCTTGTTCTTGCGGTGTCACCGGGTTTTCAGAAGAAAGGTATAGGCCAACAGTTGCTCGCGCGCTGCCAGCGCGAAGCGCGTGTGCGCCGACTGCCGTCTCTTGTGCTGGAGGTACGGCCGTCGAACCACAATGCATTGGCTTTCTATCGGCATCTGGGCTTTGCTCTACTGGCGATGCGCAAAGACTATTATCC
>CAZONP010000079.1:6670-9551 GCA_964581155.1 uncultured Candidimonas sp.
ATGCCAGGCGTGCGATTTGCATGCGGGGCGCAGCCAGACGGTATTCGGTACCGGCCAGATGCAATCCCCCAAATGGATGGTGGTCGGAGAGGCGCCTGGCGGATCCGATGACAAGGCCGGCTTGCCTTTCCAGGGTCGGCCGGGCGTCTTGCTGCAGGCCATGCTGACGTCGATCGGCGTCTTGCCCGGGTCGGCCGTTTTCTACACGAATCTGATCAAATGCCGGCCACTCGGAAATCGCACGCCCGCCGCCGAAGAGATCGCCGCTTGTGCGCCGTACCTGTGGCGCCAGTTGGCATTGCTGAAACCGGATGGTGTTCTGGCGCTGGGTAAATTGGCTGCGCAGGCGCTACTTAAGTGCGACGACGAACTTGACGCCATGCGCGGACGCGTTCATAGCGTAAGTGTGGATGCCACGCACCACATACCGCTGGTGGTCACGTATCATCCGGCGTCTTTGCTGCTACGGCCCCAGCATAAGGCAGACGCATGGTACGACCTGAACCTGGCAGCGTCGGTCAACGCCGCGCAGCCGCAACCCACGCCTTGACACTTAGTGTCGAAGGGCCTGGCCGTGACCGTGCTGGCCTATGGTGTTTTCCAGGCCGGGATCGGCTTTGTGATTCAGGCGATTCCAGTGCATGATCACAAGCATCAACCCAGCCACCAGCAGGCCGAATATCACAATAATGGCGTTGATCGGCAGGTTCATCCACAGCATTAGGCTGTACACCGCCAGCATCAACAGGATATTGAGTTGCTCGTTGAAGTTCTGCACTGCAATCGAATGGCCCGCCGACAACAGCACGTGACCCCGGTGCTGCAGCAAGGCATTCATGGGCACCACGAAGAATCCCGACAGCCCTCCGACCAGCAGCAATACGCAATAGACGGCCCACTTCTCGTGCACGATGGGCATGAGCATGACGGCGAACCCCATGACCACCCCAACCGGCAGCACAGCAAGCGCCTTCTTCAAAGGCACGCGGCCCGCCAGAATCGACCCGGCCACAGTACCAACCGCAGCCACGCCCATCAAGACAGAGGCCTGGTCCAGGCGATACCCAAGATGTCGAGCGCCCCACTCGATGACGATGAACTGCAGGGTCGCCCCTGCGCCCCAGAATAGGGTGGTAACCGCCAGAGATATCTGGCCCAGCTTGTCTTTCCAGAGGATGCCCACGTAGCCCAGGAAGCCGCATACCAATTTGATGGGATGGGTCTGTTGCTTGGGGTAGCGCACATTGGTCAGGGGTATCAGCAGATTGCTGGCCGCAGCAAGAAAGTACACGATACCGATCACCAGGATGGCGGCTTCGGTGCGCGTCTGTACGATATTGCTGATCCAGTCGTGCGACAGCAAGGCTTGCGATACGTGGGGATTGATAAGTACGCCGCCCAATACGGTGCCGGCGATGATGGACAGGACCGTCAGGCCTTCGATCCAGCTATTACCCTTGACCAGTTGTTCAGGTGGCAGCATTTCCGTGACGATTCCGTATTTGGCCGGTGAGTACGCCGCCGCGCCAACCCCCACCAAGGTGTACGCCACAAACACCATGACCAACTGCTGGTAGTTGCCCAGCCCCAGGCTTTGGCAACTGAACATGAGCAAACACCCCATAACCTTGATGGCATTGGTGATGAACATGACGCGGCCCTTGGGGAAGGCGTCGGCAAAAGCCCCCACAAAGGCGGCAAGGGCGACATATGCCAGCGCAAACCACCACTTCATCATGGGCGCCATCCAGTCCGGACCTTGCAGATCGGCGATCAATGCAATGGCGGCGATCAGCAAAGCGTTGTCTGCGACAGACGATAACGCCTGCGCAACCATGACTAGATAAAAGCCTTTTTTCAATGGGATGTCTCGAATGAATTATAGGTAGGCGGCAGTCGAAAGAAAATGCAAGAAAAGGTTGTCGAGTATAACGTGGTGTGCAGTGGCCAAAAGGCCGCCGGAACGGAAAATGATAGCGTAGTTTCTCATTTGCCTCGAAAGCGGGGCGGGGTGCGTTATCATACGACCCAGTTGCAATTACGAATTTCACTGCTCGGTTATTGTGCGTCTGACTCAAATAAAACTTGCCGGTTTCAAGTCCTTTGTCGAACCGACGGTCATACCCACGCCCAGCCAATTGGTCGGCGTCGTCGGTCCAAATGGCTGCGGCAAATCGAACATCATCGATGCGGTACGCTGGGTATTGGGCGAGAGCAAGGCGTCCGAATTGCGTGGCGAGTCCATGCAGGACGTTATTTTCAATGGGTCGGGGCATCGCAAACCAGCGGCCCGCGCGTCGGTAGAACTGGTATTCGACAATTCTCAAGGGCGGGCCGTCGGCCAGTGGAGCACCTATGCCGACATCGCCGTACGCCGGGTCCTGACGCGCGACGGCGCCAGCAGCTATTTCGTGAACAACCAGCAAGTGCGCCGTCGGGACATCCACGATATTTTCCTGGGAACCGGGCTGGGCGCAAGAGGCTACGCAATTATCGGTCAAGGCATGATCAACCGCCTGATCGAGGCGCGGCCCGAGGAATTGCGCGTTTTTCTCGAAGAAGCGGCCGGCGTGTCGCGTTATAAGGAACGGCGCCGGGAAACGGAAAACCGCCTCGGCGATACGCGCGAAAACCTTACGCGCGTGGAAGACATTCTTCGAGAACTCGGCACGCAGCTCGAGAAGCTGGAGGCGCAAGCCGAAGTGGCCCAACGCTATCGCGGCCTGCAGCACGAGGGCGAGCAAAAGCAGCATGCATTATGGTTGCTGAAAGAAAGCCAGGCCCGACAGGAGCGGCAGGACAAGTTTCTGGCCATCGAGCAGGCACAAACAGAGTTGGAAGGGGCCACCGCCAGTTTGCGCGCGGGCGAATCGGCGCTCGA
>CAZONP010000080.1:0-9501 GCA_964581155.1 uncultured Candidimonas sp.
GCATTATTCTTCGCCTTGCTGGACCGTACCTGAGATTGTCCCGGTGTGTCGGAGGTATTGCCCTTGACGGGTTCGCTGGCCGCCTGGCGCCTATTCGAGCCCGTGGCCTGGTTGATGGCGTCGGCGAATTGCGGCGACCAGGCAACCACGGAACCGACCATGGTTACCCCCGGAGCGCCTGGGTGCTCCATTGTCCAGGTGGACAATGTGCGAAGGCCAGTGATTTTGACCTTGGCCTTCGATGCCATGCTTTGAAATTGCTTCTCAAGCATTTCGTGCGTCGACCCGGCTTCTTCACCCGCTTTCGTCACATTCACGAACTCTTCGATCACTTCCTGCGTCATGGTTTCGACCGTGGATTGCGCACTGCCATTGAGAAATGTGGCGATCTGCGCCTTGGCGTTGGACTCGGCCTGTATCAAGGCCGCCTTGCGGCTCATTTCGCGATTGCGCGGGGTAGCACCGTCGTTGACGTAAGACCACTGACCATAGCTCACCAACGACGGATACCCCGACTGATCATGGACTTTACGCAAACCATAAATGTCCAGGATTTCTTTGCTGAGCACCTCGCCGTCCACTGTCGCGATCAGTGTCTTATCTGAAATGCGATCCTTGTCCGCCATGATGGGTCGTGCGTTCACCACATCTTTGGCGAATTCCAGGTTTTTAAGCGAGAATACCGAGACGACGGCGACTGCGGCCCTGCTATCGCAGTCGGTGGCTTCGAAGTTCTGCACCGGCAAGACGCCGGCAACTTCGCCCAAGGCCTTCATGACGGCCGAACGAGTAATACTTTCTTTAGAAAGCTGAATTTTTTTGCTTGGCTCGGTTTTCTGAATGTCTTCGTCGGACACCCCGGCATCGCGTAGCGCGTTATCCAGACTGGCCTCCGTCAGCGCGAAGACCTTCTCGCCTATGCGCATAATTGCGTTCTCGTCCTGCGCGGCGTCGAGCTTCAAGTCTGATTGCGAAGGAGTCGCCTTGAACAATTCTGAAGCCGTCTCCGTGGCTATCGATTCAGAGCGCTGCTTCACGAAGGTGGCTTGCGTTGCCAGAAAGGATTTGGCAAATGCAAGTTCGCGTGACTTGCCGAATTGTGCGGAGTTAGTGCTGGATATGACGGATTCAGGCTCGCTGATAAGCAACACCAGGTCGGTGTTCGCATCACGCTGCGCAAGCGCAGCGCCTAATCCGGACTGGCGCCAGGCAATAATTTGTCCTTCCAACATTTCCGTTGCTGAACGCTTGTCGGTGCACTCCAGGACGGGCTTTTGCGCATCCTGGGCAAAAGCCGCGCCTGCGGCCAATAGTGTGATGGCGCCAGCCAATGTCTTGATTCTATACATGTTTACCACGCAAATGACTTGTTGGAGCCCAGCTTCTCGATGGGGATGAAGGACTGGAATATTTCCAGGCCGGTGTCACGTTCTACGACACGAAAATCGAATTCATATTCAAGTTGCTGCTGCTTCTGGTCGGCTCCCACCACCGTGCGCTGGCGCACCCCACCCAGCATTTCAAGATCAGGAGCAATAACGGTCCCGTTGCGCGCGACCGTCTTCTTGTCGAACAGCTTGGACTTGTTCAGCTGGCGCGAATCGGCAACAAAGTCGGTACGTTCGCGCCCGGTGGCGCCGGTAAAGATGAACTGGCCCGTCTTGGTCATGGCGACCTTCATGCGCGATGTCATGCTTGCGGTGTTGATGCGAAAGGTGGTGTCGTTGACGACTTCACCCATTTGCACGACCCAACGCCCGCCACCAGGCTTCTTCGCAAATGGCGATTCGAGAAACTCCTGCACCGCCTGTTTGGCGGCATATTCGAAGTCGGCGCTTTGCAAGCCGAAGGACATCAGGGCGGGCTGACCGGTGCGGCTCTGCGCCGCATTTGGATTGCTCGATGAAATAGGTATGGTTTGGCACCCCGCTAGGGTGGCAACGACCGCAGCCGCGATGGCGAATTTCTTCATGGTGACGATTCCTGGTTGGCTATTCGACGTATATATTGAGCATGGCGCGCGATGCATCCGGGTGCATGGCGACAGATTGAATGGTTTGAAACTGGCTCGGATTCAGCACCAGTCCGGCTCCGGTGTTTGCGCCGTTGCTCAGCATCCGGCCGCAGTCGTCCGTCCAGGCCACGGTGTACCTGACCTTAAGGATTCTGCTGGACGGAAGAAGGCGCGGCGCATAACGCACGCTGAATTGCACGGCGGCCATGCCATTCGGTAACGTGATCAGGCTGGCATTTTCGACCAGGGCGCCCGCCAGGGTGGCTTGGTCATCGATGCGCAAAATGGGCTGACTGGCGATGGTTGTGTCGCAGGTGTAGACGCGCAGCGCACTGGCGCCGGCACTGCCAACGCCCAGCAGGCCCACCGACAACATGGCTGAAATAATGATCTGGCGGTAATGCGTCATGATTTAAAGCCCCGCAACTATGGTTTCGGCCGGAAGTGCCTGAGTGAAGATGGCAGGCTTGCCCACTATGCCGGAGGCCTTGATCAAGACCAGCGCATTACGGGCGGTGGGCAGTTCAACTTCCCCCAGCGGCGCGCCGGCAGGCGTGAATAAGGCCAGCGTCCCATCCTTGGGCCGGTCGATGACCGCCATCTGGATGGTGTTGGGCAAGTTGACCCACGCCCGCGTATCCGCCTTGGTCAATGCATATTGGGCGGCACCCGTGCCAACCTTCAGCAGAGTGCCCATAAGTCCGCCCCCCATTTCCGAGTCGATCTGGTTGTTGATGACCGCCTGCGCGGTCGTCTTGATAATGGTGGAGATCACGGCCTTGGCGACGATTCCTTTATAGGCCGCATCAAACTCCAAGCCGGCCAACTCATTCAGGTCGGTCAATGTGGCGGTTTCGGCCTTGCGCTTGCCGGTTCGGATCTGAACGCCGCCATAAGCCGGCTGGCCGGGCAGGAACTGAGGCAAGGCGATTCCGGTGTAGGTGACCTTGTCGGTCACCAGAAACAACGGAAGGTCGATGCGAAATTCCTTCAGGCTGGGGCCCATGCCGTCTTCATAGACGACAATGACTTTGTTCGCGAGCTCGCCCTTGCCCGAGCGAATCTGCCTATTCATGTAGGCGATCATGGCGTTTCCGCCGCGCGTGGCGCTTGAAGCCGCCGCGCTCTTGAGCATGTCGCGCGAAAGATTCGAGCTCTTGTCGGAACGCTCTGCCGACGTTGCACGGAACACCGCGCCAAGCACGTCGCCCGCCGCGTTGCGGATCTTGGCCTTGGACAGGCCGCTGGGCAGGTCTTTAATGCCGTCGGCCACTTTCGGGCCGACTTCCAGCAGGCTTTTCTTCGCGGCCGCGCCGTCTTCGTCGTCCAAGCCTTCGCCTACCGATTTATTCACGGTGGACGCAAACGACGCCAATTGCTTGACCGCATTGGTTTGGCGAACCTGCAAACGATTGAAGTCCACGCGAGCGTCGGACGCGCGGCCCAACATCAGCATGTTGGTGGCCTGGTAATAGTCGATCAGCGCGCCCTGATGGATCTTGCCCTGGTATGCCCCAAAGGCATCGCTGGTAAGCGTCGTTCCTAGAAGATTCGCGACTTCGTCGGGCGTATCGACCGTGTCTTCCTTCCAGTGCAAAAGAGTACCGGCCGCCTCGAAGGCATCGGCGCTAAGCTGCCACAACCCCGCGTCGTTGAACGCTTTGCCGGCCTCGAGGACATCTAGCAGACTTTTGGCATCGTATTTTGGCTGACCTTTGTCGTCCAGAAACTGGGCGGCGTATGCCTTGTAGTCCGAGTTGGCCAGGTGGGCGGTCGCGGTTTGTTGATCCACCGTCCGTGTGCCAGCACAGCCGGCAAGGACTGCAAGACCTACAATAAGAAAGCTGTGTCTGTAAAGACTCGTAATGATCCGCATATGTCGCTGTCATCCCCGTTATTTATATTTTTGCTTACAAAAGCAAAGATTCTAATACAAACTTGGGATCGTGGGGAAAACCATAAGCATCGACATCATGAAATATGTATTTGACAGCATATGCCCTCTAAGCCATAATACGCGCACAATTTCGGAGAAAGCGAGCTGCCATCATGGCAAAACAGGTCAACGGTGTTGTGGCTCTGGAAGCCACGGCGCCAACCACATTGAAAGAACTGCGCAAGCGCAGCGGGCAGACCCAGGAAGAACTGGCAGCTGCGTTGGGCGTTGGCCAGGACACGATTTCCCGCCTGGAAAAACGTAGCGACATGCTGCTTTCGACCTTGCGCCACTACGTCGAGAACATTGGCGGCCAATTGGCACTGGTGGCCACCTTCCCCGACCATCCACCAGCGGTGATCGACCATAGCGATGACAAAAAAATCGCGCACAAGAAGCGCGGACGCCGACCGGCCGAACAGTCAACATGATCCCTACCCCCTATTATTTAATCGACGAATCAGCCCTGCTTCGAAATCTTCAAGTCATGGACAGAGTTCGAGAACTGTCCGGCGCCAAGGTGCTACTTGCCCTTAAATGCTTTGCCACGTGGTCAGTGTTCGACCTGATGCGCAAGCATATGGATGGGACCACGTCTTCATCCTTGTACGAAGTGAAGCTGGGCCACCAGAAGTTCGGCGGCGAAACGCACGCCTATAGCGTGGCCTTTGCCGACCATGAGATTGAAGAGGTAGTGGCTCACTGCGACAAGATCATCTTCAATTCGATCAGTCAGTTCCAGCGCTTCGAAGCTTGTGCCGGTCAGCGGCCAAAGGGCCTACGGCTGAATCCCGGCATCAGCAGCGCCAGCTTCGATCTGGCCGATCCGGCCCGTGCGCATAGCCGTCTGGGGGAATCCGACCCGGCTCGCATCCTGTCCATCGTCGACCGCCTGGATGGCGTGATGATCCACAACAATTGCGAGAATAAGGATTTCGAACGATTCGACGCACTGTTGACCGAGGTCGAGGAGCGCTATGGGGACGTCCTGCGGAAGTTGAAGTGGGTAAGCCTTGGTGGCGGAATCAGTTTTACCGCGCCAGGCTATCCGCTAGAAGCGTTTTGCGCACGTCTGCGCCAGTTCGCCCAGACCTACGACGTGCAGGTATACCTCGAGCCCGGCGAAGCCACCGTACGCAACACCACGACGCTGGAGGTAAGCGTGCTGGATGTTGGCTTCAACGGTAAGCATTTGGCGGTGGTCGACAGTTCCACCGAGGCGCATATGCTGGACCTGCTCATCTACCGGGAAACCGCCCCTATTGGAAACGACCGGGGCGATCACAGCTATCAAATCTGCGGAAAAACCTGCCTGGCGGGCGACATTTTCGGAGAGGCCCGGTTTGCCAAGCCGCTGCAAGTGGGAGATCGCATTTCAATCGGCGACGCCGGCGGCTACACCATGGTCAAGAAAAACTGGTTCAACGGCATCCATATGCCGGCTATAGCTGTTAAGGAAGCCGACGGCACCGTACGTGTGGTACGCACGTTTTCCTTTAATGACTTCGTCGGCAGCCTGTCCTGACGCCGGCTCCCCAAATTTGATCGATAGGGAATAACAATGAAACGCAACGTCCTGATTATTGGCGCAGGAGGGGTGGCCCAAGTGGTCGCCCACAAATGTGCCCAAAACAACGCTCTGCTCGGGAGCATCCACATCGCATCGCGCACCGTCGCCAAGTGTCATGCGATCGTTGACTCAATACTCGAAAAGGGCAGCCTGCAGCAACCCGGACCGTTGCAGGCTCATGCGCTGGACGCCATGGATATTGAAGCCACAAAATTTTTGATACGCGCCACCCGCAGCCAAATCGTGATCAACGTCGGCTCCCCCTTTGTGAACATGTCGGTACTGGCCGCATGCATCGACACAGGCGCCGCCTACCTGGACACAGCCATCCACGAAGACCCAAGCAAGGTGTGCGAGACGCCGCCCTGGTATGCCAACTACGAGTGGAAACGGCGCCAGGCATGCAAAGACGCCAGAGTGACGGCCATTTTGGGCGTTGGTTTTGACCCCGGCGTCGTCAATGCCTACGCGCGCTATGCGCTGGATACCCATTTCGACAGCGTCGACTCCATCGACATTATCGACATCAACGCGGGCAGCCACGGGCGTTACTTCGCAACCAACTTCGATCCCGAAATCAACTTCCGCGAGTTCACGTCCACCGTCTGGTCATGGGAAAACAATGGCTGGAAGGCCAATGCGATGTTCGAGCGCCGCAAGGACTGGGACATGCCGGTGACGGGCACCAGCACCACCTATCTGACCGGGCACGACGAGCTGCATTCCATGTCGAAGCATCTGGGCGTGCCCAATATCCGATTCTGGATGGGGTTCAGCGAACATTACATCAATGTCTTCACCGTCTTGAAGAATCTGGGACTCTTGTCGGAGCAGCCCGTCACGACTGCCAGAGGCCAGGAGATCGTGCCCCTGGAAGTCGTCAAGGCCGTGCTGCCCGATCCCGCCTCACTGGCACCGGACTACACAGGCAAGACATGCATAGGCGATCTGGTTAAAGGCATTAAGGACGGACAAGCTCACGAAGTCCTGATCTACAACGTCTGCGATCACGAGCAAACCTATAAGGAAGTGGGCAGCCAGGCCATTTCCTACACCGCCGGCGTGCCCGCAGTGGCAGCCGCCATGCTTATCGCCGACGGCACTTGGGATATTGCTGAAATGGCCAATGTGGAAGAACTGGATCCCCTGCCCTTTATTTCGCTAATGAACCGCATGGGGCTCGTGACCCGCATGCGTGACAAGGACGGAGACCGAATCGTCGAGGCGGAGCAGCAGGCGGACCACAAGCCGGTGGCCAGCCAACAGGTTAAGTATGGCTGACCCTGCCATTCACAAGTGAAGTACGGATAAGCCTGCCGCTCGCCGATTTATGATCGGTGTGGCGCTTCAAGCTTCTTGCCGGATTGCGAGTCGCTTGCCGGGTCCGATGCCATCTTGAAGAAGCCAACCGCCTGCTGCAGCTGCTGCGCCTGCCCGCTCATCTCTTCCGCCGTCGCAGCCAGCTCTTCGGATGCCGATGCATTCTGCTGCGTGATCTGATTCAACTGCGTCATTGCCGTGGTGATCTGGCCAATGCCGGTTGATTGCTCCTCGCTGGCTGCCGCAATCTCCTGCACCAGGCTCGAAGTTTTGTTGATCGACGGCACGATCTCGTCGAGCAGCTTGCCGGCCTTCTCTGCCAGCGCCACGCTGCTCGCCGCCACTTCACCGATCTCCTGGGCCGCCACCTGGCTGCGCTCGGCCAGCTTGCGTACCTCCGCCGCCACCACCGCAAAGCCCTTGCCGTGCTCGCCCGCGCGCGCCGCTTCGATCGCCGCATTCAGTGCCAGCAAGTTGGTCTGGTACGCGATGTCGTCGATGATGCCGATCTTGGCCGCAATGCTCTTCATCGCACTCACCGTCTCGGTTACAGCCTGGCCGCCGTCGGTCGCTTCTTTCGCGGCCTTGCTGGCCATGCCGTCAGTGACGCGCGCATTCTGGGTGTTCTGGTTGATCGACGCTGCGGACTGTTCCAGCGTGGCCGACGTTTGCTCAACGCTGGCGGCCTGCTCGCTAGTCGCCTGCGACATCGATTGAGCTGTCGCGCTGACTTCTTCCGATGCGGAAGACAGACTGTCGGCCGCCCCGCGCACGTCGCCTATAACTTGGTTCAGCTTGTCGACCATTCCCTTCATGGCCAGCAACAGCCGTCCTACTTCGTCACGTGAACGCGTCTCGATCTTAAGGGTAAGATCGCCTGCGGCCACCCGCTCGGCCACTCGGGTCGCGTCGGTCAGTGGTCGCGCCACCAAGAGGTAAAGGAACGCGTAGATCACGGCCGAAAGCACCAGCACTGACACGACGCCGATAAGAATGGCCTGGTTGCGCAGACTCACGACATCGGCAAGCACCACCTTCATCGGCACCGACACCAGCAGGGACCACGGCGTGCTTGCCTCACCGATCTGAATCGGCTGATATATCCGGAATCCTTCGCCACCCAGGCGCGCGTCCTCTTCGATAACTTGCAGTCTTTCTCCGGCGCGAATGGCGGGCTTGACGCGTTCCCCGGCGGCGGCATTACCGATGTCCTTGCCTGTCTGGCTGATGTCGGCATCGGCGACATACCTGCCGCTATTGGAGATAAGGCTGGCATAACCCGTATTCAGGGGCTGAATCTTGGCAATGGAAGCCTGCAATTCGGACAGCGCGATATCAACACCTGCAACGCCAACGAACCGCCCGTCAATATGGATGGGGACCACCAGACTGGTAATCCAGACTTGCTGGCCGCCCAAGGGGTAGGCATAGGGATCCAGAATGGTTTCCTTGCCGGTTCGCTTGGCGAGCTGATAAAAATCCCCGACGCCTTCCTTGTCATAGTCAACCAAGGCTTCCACGGCGGTTGCGCCGCTGCCGCGGTTCCAATAGGGAACGTACCGGCCCGAGCCGTCATGGCCCGGTTTGTTCACGTAAATGGCATCCATGCCATCGAAGGCGTTGGGCTCCCATCCGGTCCACACGCCGATCAGTTGGGGATTGTCTTCGAGCACCTGACGCAGCATGGCATCGACGATCTCCCGTTGCGCCTCGCCCGACCGCTTCAGGCCTTTCATGGCACTTGCCATGGCATGTGCCGTGTCCATGGCGGGCTCCAGGTAGCCCTTCACTTCGGCTCCGTTACGCTGGGCCAATTCGCTGACCATGGCGAACGCGGTATCTGTCTGGATATTGCCGGCGCGAATGGTGACAGTGGCTACCGTTGCAGCAAACCCAAGCAACGCTGCGGTGACGACCACCAGCAGCATCTTGATTCGAATACTGAGATTCATTAAAAATTTCTTCCTATAGACTGCATTGATTTGGAACTGCGGTCTATCGGAATGATCACGAACCTGCCATCTCCCTTGTACAAGATAGAACCAAGCTTTATCGTCGCCGTATTAACACACGATTACAATCGGCAGACACCCCGCCCGGGGCAAGGGTTTGTCGATAGGCGGGGTAAGGAAATTCTGACTGCGCGACGATGTCGTCTATGGGGAAGCCGAACGTCAAGCCGTTGACGGCACGGCCACCAGGCCACCAAGTTCCGGGACGGCTTGCGGTTGCTCCTGGCGGGCACTGAGCGAACGCAAGAAGCGCCAGACAAACAGCAGGGTAATGAGCAGCAGTCCTGGATACCCCACGCCGGCCAATAGATAAGGCACGACGGGATTACCTTCTTGTACCGTTTTCAGGTGAAAACTTAACAGCCCCAGCGTGATGATCGCGCCGAATATCCACATGCCGATCAGCCACAAACCCGCTTCAAAGCCATGCAATGGGCTGGCCCACCAACCGTTGACGACCACGGCTTGCCGCGCGCGAACGGCGGCAACCTGCGGCCTATGGCCCAGTGTGAGCAGATCGAACACCAGCAATCCGGCGCCAATGGTGAAGAGCAGTCCGAACAAAGGCACAAGCGCTTTGAAGAACTGCATGGCAGGAAATACGTCGCCACCAAACCAGTCCAGGCCCAAAGTACGATAGTGAAAGACC
>CAZONP010000081.1:0-9498 GCA_964581155.1 uncultured Candidimonas sp.
GCCCCTTTTGCAACCAGCGCCACGTTACCGTGTTCGCGCGTGAACACCTGAACGATCAACGAGGTTTCCCGCCAGGCGGCGGAATGCAACAAATACCCGCCCGCATCCTGAACGCGTTGCGTTCGTCTACTCATATCCCAGTTCGCGCAGAGCGCTATCGCGATCCGACCAACCTTTGCGCACCTTGATATAAACATCCAGGTAAACGACTTTATCGAGCAGCTTGACCATGTCCTGACGCGCTTCGGACGCAATGCGCTTCATGTGGCCGCCACCTGCGCCCAGAAGAATGGGCCGATGCGTTTCACGTTCCACGACGATGCATGCCGCCACCTTCACGCCGGTGTCATTTTCCTCCCACTCTTCCATGACGACTGTGCAGCCGTAAGGCAGTTCGTCGCCCACCAGGCGGAAGATCTTTTCACGTATGAGCTCCGCCACAATGAAGCGCATGGGCCGGTCGGTAAGCGTATCGGCCTCGAACATCGGCTCGCCCTCGGGCAAGCGCGCGGCAATTTCGCCGAGCAATGTGTCGAGTTGCACGCCCCGCAGGGCGCTGACAGGCACAACGGCGGAATACGGGTATAACGCCATGATCTTGCTGACGTAGGCGAACATGTCGTTCTTGCTTTTAAGGGCATCGACTTTATTCACGACCAAAATGGTGTTCCCACTCTTTGGCAGCAAAGGCAATAGCTGCTCGTCACCGGGCGACCACTTGCCCGCTTCCACGACATGGACGACCGCATCCACGTCTGCCAGGGCCTGGGTAACCACCCGATTCATCATCCTGTTCATGGCGCCGCCATGACGGGTCTGGAAGCCGGGCGTATCCACAAAAACGAATTGTTCGTGCTCACGCGTGAGCACGCCATGTATACGATGCCGCGTGGTTTGCGCCTTGCGCGAAACAATGGAAATTTTGCTGCCGATCAGGGCGTTCGCGAGCGTGGATTTACCAACGTTCGGACGTCCGACGATAGCGACGAAGCCGCAACGATGTGCTTGGCTCATTTGTTCTCCTGGGACACTGCCACAGGCAATGATAACTGTGTTGATTTACGGGCACGTGCATTGCGTGCCCCTTTGGCCGGTGCCAATGCGTCGATGGCGTTGATGGCAAGTTCCGCAGCGGACTGTTCGGCCGCGCGTCGGCTTGCGCCACCCGCGCACACCCGGATATCCAGCTTCGGCACCAGGCATTCGACTTCAAATAGCTGGTCGTGCGCCGCGCCATGCGTGGCAATGACTGTATACGTGGGGAGATCGAGCTTGCGTGCCTGCAATAATTCCTGGAGCAAGGTCTTCGGGTCCTTGCCCAACGTTTTGGGATTGACATGAACCAGTATAGGCTCGTACTGGCGCGCAATGACCCTTTGCGCCGCGTTGAATCCACCGTCGAGAAACACGGCGCCCAGGACGGCTTCGAGCGCGTCGGCGAGAATCGAGGGGCGCCGGAAGCCCCCGCTTTTAAGTTCACCTTCCCCCAGGCGCAGATACTGCGACAAGGACAGTTTCGTTGCAATATCGGCCAGCGACGACTGCTTGACCAGGTTGGCCCGCAAGCGCGATAAATCGCCCTCGTCTATTTTGGGAAAGCGCTCGAACAGCAACGCAGCCACCACGAAGTTCAGCACCGAATCACCAAGGAATTCAAGACGCTCGTTGTGGTGCGAGCTATGGCTGCGATGGGTTAGCGCCTGCTGGAGCAGCAAGCTGTCGGCGAACTGATAATCCAGCGCCTGCTCGAGCGTAGCGACCGTAACCATTACTGGAACCGGCCAATACGGCCCGGCTCGCTGAAGTTCATCCAGATGAAAAAGGCGCGCCCCACTATGTACTTATCGGGAACAAAGCCCCAGTAACGACTATCGAGGCTGTTGTCGCGGTTGTCGCCCATCATGAAATAATGGCCTTGAGGCACAGTGCAGCGCACGCCGGTTCCCAGGTATTCGCAGTTATCGCGGTAGGGATAATTAGAGATAGCCATGTAGTCCTGGCCCGCTTGTTTATTCAGCAAGACCTTGTGCTTTACGTCACCCAGTTGCTCGGCATAACGCCCCACGTAGGCGGAGCGGTCTGGCTCGAAATAGTCGCCGTCGCGCACGAGGTCGACCACCTTGCCGTTTATCGACAGCGTTTTGTTCACGTATTCGACCACATCCCCGGGCACGCCCACCACCCGCTTGATATAGTCCACGGACGGGTCCACCGGATATCGAAACACCATGACATCGCCGCGCTTGGGCACGCCCAACTCGATGACTTTCGTATCGAGCACAGGCAAGCGGATACCGTATTGGAACTTGTTCACGAGTATCAGGTCCCCGCTCTGCAGCGTGGGCAGCATTGAACCCGAAGGTATCCGGAATGGTTCCACCACGAACGCCCGCAATGCAAAGACGAAGAAAATTACCGGGAAGAAACTGACGCAGTACTCCACCCACCAAGGGGCACGATTAGCCTTGTCGTAGGCCTGTTGACGAATACGCGCGGCTTCGGCGTGATCGAGCCCGGTCACCGAAGAGCCGACGGCGGCCATGGCGGCCACCGCCCCTGCGCGGCGCCGGCTACGCAGATAAAAGAAGTCCAGACACCAGACTATGCCTGTGAGCACCAACAGCGAAAATAAAACCAGTGCGAAGTCCCAGCTCATACCAAACATACCTTGTTATTGTTCAAGTTACTTATCCTCTACTTGCAAGATAGCAAGGAATGCCTCTTGTGGAATCTCGACATTACCGACTTGCTTCATGCGCTTTTTACCTGCTTTTTGCTTTTCGAGCAGCTTCTTCTTGCGCGATATGTCGCCGCCATAGCATTTCGCCAAGACGTTCTTGCGCAAGGCCTTGACGTTCTCGCGCGCGATGACTTCCGCGCCGATTGCCGACTGGATGGCAATATCGAACATCTGGCGCGGGATGAGCGAACGCATTTTAGTAACCACTTCCCGTCCGCGGTAGCGGGCGTTTGATCTGTGCACCATCATGGAAAGCGCATCGACGCGTTCGGCGTTGATCAGGAGATCGACTCGCACCACATCGGCCGCTCGGTATTCCTTGAACTCGTAATCCATGGATGCATAGCCACGAGACACTGACTTGAGCTTGTCGAAGAAGTCCAGCACGATCTCCGCCAATGGCATCTCGTACATTAAATGCACCTGGCGTCCATGATAAGTCATGTTTAGTTGCACGCCGCGCTTAACCATGCACAGCGACATGACCGGACCCACATATTCCTGTGGCATGAATAGCGTGACGGTGACGATGGGTTCCCGTATTTCAGTGATATTGCCCACCTCAGGCATGCGCGAAGGGCTTTCTATCATGAGCGTGGATCCGTCGCGGGTTTCGACCTCGTACACAACAGTCGGCGCCGTCGTGATGATATCCATGTCGAATTCGCGTTCCAGACGCTCCTGCACGATTTCCATATGCAGCAAACCCAGGAATCCGCAGCGGAATCCAAAGCCTAGCGCCTGGGACACTTCAGGCTCATACATCAGCGACGAATCGTTGAGCTTCAACTTTTCGAGCGAGTCGCGCAGTTGATCGTATTCGCTGCTTTCCACAGGATACAAGCCCGCGAACACCTGCGGCTTGACTTCCTTGAAGCCCGGTAGAGCTTCCGTGGCCGGGCGGCCCGCCAGAGTAATCGTATCGCCCACTTTGGCGTGTTCCAGCTCCTTGATTCCGGCAATGACGAACCCGACGGCACCTGCGGAAAGCTCCTTGCGCGGTTCGGATTTCGGCGTAAAAACGCCGATTTGTTCGCATAAGTGGGTAAACCCGGCCGCCATCAAGAGTATTTTGTCTTTGGGCCGCAGCACGCCATTGACTATGCGCACCAGCATTACCACGCCCACGTAATTGTCAAACCAGGAATCGATGATGAGCGCCTGCAGCGGCTTGCCAGGATCGCCCTTCGGGGGCGGGATTTTGGCAACGATGGTTTCCAGGATGTCGTCGATGCCCAGGCCTGTTTTGGCACTGCACATGATGGCGTCGGTGGCGTCGATGCCGATCACATCTTCGACTTCCTGGCGCGCGCCCTCGGGATCGGCCGACGCCAGATCCATCTTGTTGAGCACGGGCACGACCTCGACCCCGAGCTCGATGGCGGTATAGCAATTGGCTACGGTTTGCGCCTCGACGCCTTGGGTGGCGTCAACGACGAGCAGCGCGCCCTCGCAGGCCGACAACGAACGGCTGACTTCATAGGAGAAGTCCACGTGCCCCGGGGTGTCGATAAGATTGAATTGATAGACCTGCCCGTCTTTGGCCTTATAGCTGAGCGCGGCTGTCTGTGCCTTGATGGTAATTCCGCGTTCGCGTTCGATTTCCATCGAGTCGAGGACTTGTGTCGACATTTCCCGGTCGGCTAAGCCTCCGCAACGATGAATCAGGCGATCGGCGAGCGTGGATTTGCCATGGTCAATATGGGCGATGATCGAAAAGTTGCGGATATGGTCCATAAACCGGATAGAAAAAGTCCACCAAAAATCATTGGCGGAATATTAAGGAAGGCACGAAAAGGGGGCGCCGAGGGCGCCCCCTTTAGCAAGTGCGTCATTTTAGCCGTTTTCGACAGATTATTTTCCTGGCGTGACGGTCACCCACTGCGATTGCTCGCCGCGCATGACCAACAAGGCCGCCGCACGCGACTTGTCGAGCCCCGCCACCAGCTTGGCGTACTGGTCAGGTCCCGTCACATCGGTGTCGTTAACGGTCAGGATGATATCTCCTGGGGCCAGGCCGGCGGCGGCGGCAGGCCCTTGCGCCTCGGCCACCTGCACGCCCCCAGTGAACTCCTGCTTGGCGCGCAGCGCTTCAGGCACTTGCGACACTTTCAGTCCCAGTGCATCAACGGGCGATTCCTTGGGTGCTTCCGGCTCGGTCTGTGGCGCTTCGCTGTCGGCGGCAGGCATCTCGGCAACTTTCACCTGAAGCGTCACCGATTTCCCTTTGCGCCACACTTCCATGGGAACTCGGTTGCCGGGCTTGGTCGAACCCACAATGCGCGGCAAGTCGGTCATGTGCTTGATGGCGTTGCCATCGAACTTGGTGATGACATCGCCGGAGCGTATGCCGGCGCTCTCTGCGGGGCCGCCCGGCTCAACCTTGCTGACCATGGCGCCCATTGCGCTGGACAAGCCGATCGCCTTGGCGACATCGTCGGAAACCGGGCCTATCTGTACGCCGATGCGGCCGCGCGTTACTTTGCCGTGGGCCTTGAGCTGTTCCACCACACGCATCACTTCGTCGATGGGGATGGCCAGTGAAATTCCCATGAAACCGCCACTTTGCGAAATAATCTGGGAATTCACGCCTACGACACGACCGGCAAGATCAATAAGCGGACCGCCGGAATTTCCGGGGTTCACCGCCACATCGGTCTGGATGAACGGCAGATAGTCGCCGGTATCGCGGTTGATGGCGCTGACGATGCCCGACGTGACCGTTGAATCCAGTCCGAATGGGGAACCAATGGCCAGCACCCACTGGCCTTTGCGCAGCGAGTTCGAATCGCCGATAGGCAATGCGGTCAGGCCTTTGGCGTCGATCTTGAGCAGCGCCACGTCAGTACGTGGATCCGTGCCGATGACCTTGGCCGGATATTCCTTGCCCGATGTCATGGTGACAAAGATACCGTTGGCCTTGGCAACGACGTGATTGTTCGTCAGCACATACCCGTCGTCGGAAATTATGAACCCCGATCCCACGCCGCGCGGCACGGTGCGTTCTTTCTCGGAAGGTGCGGGCATCGGCGAATTACGCTGGCGCGGACCTTGGCCGGGCATGCCGGGCGGCACGAAGTCAGGGCCGAAAAACCAGCGGAACATTTCGTAGGGATCGTTGCTGTTGGGTCCCATTCCGGGCCCGCGTACCGGCACCGCCTCGGTCGTGCGAATATTGACGACGGAGCCTTCGGTCTTGGCCACTATCGACGTGAAGTCCGGCACCGATAAGGTCGGCGCTTGGACATTCTGCGCGCTGGCTACGGTGCCTAGCGGCAAGAATGCGACCAGTGCGCCGATAGACGCACCCGCCACCAAACGCTTGAGTTTGCCATTGGCTACATAAGTAGAAAGCATCATGTGACTCCCTGGTTGAAAGTGAAATTGTTAGTGCTCGGCCAGTGGCACAAATTCGGTATGCTCGGCAATGCCTTGCAGTGTGGCGGGGGGAACTTCGCCTAGCGCCGTCAGCCAGTAATCGCCAATACGCGTGCGGAAGACATTCATCGCACCCTTGTGCATGGCGCCGCGAGCCAGAGGCTGCTCTCGGGGCGGCTTGAACGCTTCGATAAAAATGGAGATGGCGGCCAGCCCGTCGGAGATCAGCAACTGATTAACCTCACGCCTGGATTGCATGGGACGCGCCACTTGCGACATGATCTTGAAGCCAGGCGGAAACGGGATGCGCCAACCGGCAGTGGAAAGGTCGACTGTTATAAGGTCGGCTTCAACGACTTCCCAGTCGCGAATATTCCACCGCGACACAAGGTCTTCGGGCGCAACCTTGTCTCCGACTTGCAGGTTGGTGAAACTTATCTGGTCAACTACCGCTTTGGCGGCATCGAGCGTCTGGACTTTCAACAGCAAGTTGGTCTTGGTGTCTGTGCAAAGGCGGTAACCATACCGGTGGCCGTCTTTGGGGGTCAGTTCGACAACGGTGCATTCCCGTCCCGCGATACGATGCACCCCAGGATGGCGTTGTATGGCGTAATGGGACGGTATCGTTTCGCCGCCCCCGAGCAGCAAGGCCGGAAAACGATCACCACGGCGCCGTTCCAGCACTACCAGCTTGCGATCCGGCATCAGGCACTGTGTGGTCTCGTTGTGGCGCACGTATTCGCGCGGCGCGCCATCGAGGATCTCGATGCGCTCACGCTCGCCCGTACCGTCGACGATATGGACGATACGCGAAGAGACCATCGTGGCCCCTTGCTGGTACGTGTAGACGCCTGAATAATCGAGCTCGCGCGCTGCCGACTGCACTTTCTGCAGCAATTCGATGCCCGGCTCTTCAGCCGACGCCTGTGCTGCGGCAACCGGCTGCACGAGCGCGCAGGCCACTGCCAAAATAAGGGCATAGTAGACACGATGGATATCCGCCGCAGCCGTTCGTCGGAACCATAGCGAACGCTCATTTGCACGCAACGGTTGCGCCATTACCTTGAGGCCCCCTGACCAAACGAAACCTGTCGCACCGCACTGACGCCGGCGGCTTCCCGATGCGCATCAAGATAATCGTGCAGCCCCGGGTCGTCGCTGGCAGTTGCCAGCACCTGAACTGGCTCCGGTGCGTTTGCCTGCGGGCCGGACAGATACGGCAATGCAACCCATACCACGGTCGCGACGGCGGCTGCAATAGCAAGCCCGGACAAGCCGGTACGCAAGGGCCGGTGGGCGCGCAACGTGCGGGGAGCGACAATGGAGGGTTCCGCGTCGATGGCCTTGGAGACACGCGCATAGAATAGGTCGGAGGGCTTGATGGCGAGTTCCGGATTGCGCAATACGTCTCCTATCAGGTGATAGGTGTCCCACACCTGGCGTCCATAGGGACTATCCAGATCCTCGGGCCGCAACTCGCCTTCGCCGTCCACCCATCCGGAGATCGAAGCCTCCCATGAGGATTCTTCCGCGCCATGCTTTGCGTCAGGGACCACTTGCATTTCTAAACTCCTTACCAGCGACGTTCTGGATCATTGCCCAACATGGGTTTCAACTGTGCCGCAATGGCCTCGCGCGCACGGAAGATTCGTGATCGAACCGTGCCGATCGGGCATCCCATGCTGACAGCAATGTCTTCGTAGCTCATGCCTTCAATCTCCCGCAGGACAATGGCAGCGCGCAAATCTTCGGGCAGCTTGTGAATTGCTGCATTGACCGTTTCGACGATTTGCCGGCTCGCCAACATGGACTCCGGGGTACTATTGTCTGTTAGGTTGTCAATCTGACTAAAAGTTTCACCATCTTCATTTTCATTTGACGTTGGGGTGCTTGGCCGACGGCTGTTGGCCACCTGCCAATTGCGCGCAGTATTGATGGCAATCCGATATAGCCACGTATAGAAGGCGCTGTCGCCGCGAAATTGGGGCAGCGCCCGATACGCCTTTATGAATGCTTCCTGCGCGACATCCTCGACTTCGGATGGATCGCGAACCATGCGCGAAAGCAGGCGCATGATCTTGCGCTGGTATTTCAGCACCAGTAGGTCGAATGCGCGTTTATCGCCGCGCTGCACCCGAGCCACCAGTTCGGCGTCTATGTCGCGCTCGCTCATGGACTATCCTTTAGGCGCGGCGCGCGCATGCGGGCATGCGCAGCCACTTGGCGCCGCAATTCCGACCATGCATCCGACGGCATACCGGTTCGGTACAAGACGATTTCAAAGGGTATCTGGGCAGTAGCGCCTGCAACGGCACGGCAGCGTATGGCGACCCACCCGAAACATGGCCACGCGTGAAGAAGGTGGATCGGCTGAGTACCCGTAGGCAGGCTTGCCTGCCACGTGCCGTCAGGCAGTACAGCAAGCGTGCCCATGACCGGCCCGGCCAGCAGGCCTGCCCACCGCGCACGCCGGACCGACCACTGCCAGACCGGTGTCATGGGCCGCTCCAGCCTAGAGCCTGCGCACAATCATGGAACCGTTCGTACCGCCAAACCCGAACGAATTCGAAAGGGCGACATCGATCTTCATGTCCCGCGCCTGGTTCGCGCAATAGTCCAGGTCACACTCTGGGTCCTGATTGAAGATATTGATGGTGGGGGGAGATATCTGGTGGTACACGGCCAGGGTCGTGAATACCGCTTCGATACCGCCGGCCGCGCCCAACAAGTGACCAGTCATGGACTTGGTGGAATTGACCACCAGCTTTTTGGCATGATCGCCAAATGCAAGCTTGAGCGCTTCGGTTTCGTTCTTGTCGCCCAATGGAGTGGAGGTTCCGTGGGCGTTGACATAACTGATCTCGTCGGCGTTTATGTTGCCGTTGCGCAGCGCATTGACAACACCACGGCGAGGGCCATCGCGGTCGGGAGAAGTAATGTGATGCGCGTCGGAACTCATGCCGTAGCCCGCGAACTCACCGTAAATGCGCGCACCACGCTTGCGGGCGTGCTCGTATTCCTCGAGCACCAGCGCACCAGCGCCCTCGCCCAGGACAAAACCGTCGCGGTCGACATCCCAGGGGCGTGAGGCTGTTGTGGGGTCGTCGTTGCGCGTCGACAAGGCGCGCATGGCGGCGAACCCACCGATGCCCAATGGGGACACCGTGGATTCGGCTCCACCCGCCACCATGACGTCGGCATCGCCGTATTCAATAAGACGAGCGGCATCGCCGATGGAATGCAGGCCTGTGGTGCAAGCGGACACCACGGCATAGCTTGGTCCCTTCAGACCAAGCATGATGGACAATTGCCCGGAAATCAGGTTGATGAGTGAGGCCGGCACGAAGAACGGCGAGATGCGGCGTGCGCCACGTTCCAGG
>CAZONP010000082.1:0-9389 GCA_964581155.1 uncultured Candidimonas sp.
TACCGGCAATGGTGGTCAAATACACCGCCTGGAAGACTGGGGTCGCCGCCAACTGGCTTATCCCATCCAGAAGCTGGTCAAGGCTCATTACGTTTGCTTCAACATCGAATGCGGCCAAACCGTACTCGACGAGCTCGAGCATTCGTTCCGCTACAACGATGCAATTCTGCGTCATCTGGTCATCAAGACCAAGAAAGCGCAAACCGCGCCTTCACTGATGATGAAGTCGGTCGAGCGCGAAGAAGCCCGCAAGGCAAGCGCTGAAGTTCCCGCAACGACGACGGCACAATCGGAATAAGGGCCTGTGTCCTGTGCGATAGCGTGAACCAGATTGTTCTGACTGCCACGGCCCTCGAGGTCAAGCCGTTAAGGTACACACCGGCGGGATTGCCGGCAGTCGAAATAGTTCTGGCCCACGAATCGGAAGTATCAGAAGCCGGCCATATGCGCCGTGTTGAACTGGTTCTTACTGCCATTGCACTCGGAGACATTGCTTTGTTGCTGGCCGATACCCCTTTGGGCGCACATTTGTCGATAACGGGCTTTCTGGCCCCGGCTCGCAAAGGATCGAACAAGCTGGTATTGCACATACAACAGGCAAATCGGATTTTTGCCGGCGGCGCAACCGCTGTCGTGTAGCAGGAATCCTTGGCAATCAAATTGCGCGAGCCGCTAAACGCTCGATGCATGAAATATACAGTTCGGGCCAGGCCCGGACATTAACGAGGTACATCATGGCTTTCTTCAAAAAAGGCAAAGAAAAACGCAAGTTCACGCAACAGAACCCGCTGTTCAAACGCCGCAAGTTTTGCCGTTTCACAGCTGCCAATGTTGGCGAGATCGATTACAAAGATCTGGACACACTGCGCGATTTCATCCAGGAAAACGGCAAGATCATTCCAGCCCGTCTGACCGGCACCAAGGCACACTACCAGCGCCAGCTGGACACGGCTATCAAGCGTTCGCGCTTCCTGGCCTTGCTGCCTTACACCGATAACCATAACTAATCCGGGGCCTATCGTCATGCAAGTCATTCTGCTAGAAAAAGTCGTCAACCTGGGTAACTTGGGTGAAGTCGTCCGTGTAAAAGACGGCTATGCCCGCAATTACCTGATCCCCAAAAAAATCGCCCGTCGTGCCACAGCAACGGCTTTGGAAGAGTTCGAAGCACGTCGTGCCGAGATCGAAAAAGTACAAGCCGAAAAGCTTGCCGCAGCGCAAGCCACCGGCGAAAAGCTGACTGGCCTGACTCTGGTGGTTTCCCAGAAAGCCGGTGTGGACGGTCGCCTGTTCGGCTCCGTAACCACCATGGACATTGCTGCCGCATTGGCAAAGCAAGACTTCGCGGTGGAAAAATCGCAAGTCCGCCTGCTGGATGGGGCACTGAAAACCGTTGGGGAGTTCCCTGCATCGGTGGTACTGCACGCCGACGTAGTGGTCGAGATCACGGTACGTGTACAGGGCGAAATGGCCTGATCACGTATCAGCCACGTGGTACATTTCTTCCTCCAGGAATGTACACCTCGCCCGCATAAAGCAAAAAGCCGGTGTATGCCGGCTTTTTGTATTTTCTGAACAGGTTTGTTCTGGAGCATGGAATTGGACAGCAGGAAAAAAAACACCGACCCGCAACTGGATTACTTGCGCGTGCCACCTCATTCGGTGGAGGCCGAGCAGTCTGTGCTGGGCGGTTTGCTGCTGGACAATGCCGCGTGGGATCGTATTACAGACGTCTTGAAAGAAGACGACTTCTACCGCTTCGACCACAAGATGATCTGGCAGCATATCAGCCGGCTGATCGGGTTGGCGCGGCCAGCCGATGTGGTGACGGTCAACGAATCCCTGGCCAGCGCGGGCAAGTCCGACGAAGTCGGAGGCCTGGCCTATCTCAATGCCTTGGCGCATAACACGCCGTCTGCGGCCAACATACGGCGTTACGCGGAAATTGTGCGCGAGCGTTCCATGCTGCGTAAACTGGTGTCCGTGGCCGACGAAATTTCGGCGACGGCGTTCAACCCACAAGGCAAAGAGGCCCGGCAATTGCTCGACGAAGCCGAGTCGCGCGTCTTTCAGATCGCACAGGAAGGCGCCCGGGGCGCCACCGGATTCCAGGACATACAGCCCCTACTCACGCAAGTGGTCGAACGCATCGACGAGTTGTATCATCGTGAAGGGGACTCCGATATCACCGGTGTGCCCACCGGCTTCACCGACCTGGATCGCATGACTTCCGGTCTGCAAGCGGGGGACTTGGTCATCATTGCGGGGCGTCCGTCCATGGGGAAGACGTCGCTTGCCATGAATATCGGCGAACACGTTGCCATCGAGCAAGGGTTGCCCGTGGCGGTGTTTTCAATGGAAATGGGCGCCGTGCAATTGGCCATGCGCATGGTCGGGTCGGTCGGCATGCTGGATCAGCATAGAATGCGCACCGGCAAACTTACTGCGGACGACTGGCCGCGCCTGACGCATGCTGTGCAGCAAGTCCAGGAGGCTCAAATATACATTGACGAGACCCCTGCACTTAGCTCGATGGAAGTCAGGGCCAGGGCGCGCCGCCTGTCACGGCAGTGCGGGCAATTGGGACTGATCATCATCGACTACATGCAGTTGATGTCAGCCAATAGCTCCGGCGAAAACCGCGCCACTGAAATTTCAGAGATCAGCCGGTCACTGAAAGGCCTGGCCAAGGAATTGCAGTGCCCGCTGGTCGCGCTGTCGCAGCTTAACCGCAGCCTGGAACAACGCCCCAATAAGCGGCCGGTCATGAGCGATCTACGGGAGTCCGGCGCCATCGAGCAGGACGCCGACCTGATCCTGTTCATATACCGCGACGAGGTCTATAACCCGGATTCCCCCGACAAGGGCACGGCTGAAATCATTGTGGGCAAGCAGCGTAATGGACCAATTGGCAGCGTGCGGCTGACCTTCCAGGGTTCCAGCACGCGGTTCCTGAACTTCACGACGGGCATGGGCTAGCGGGCCTATGGTGTGTTACACGGCGTCCGTTACGCGGCGTCCGTTACACGGCGTTGGTCATGGACAATGCCATGTCGTAGGCCGCGCGTAGGGAAGCCGGGTCGGCTATTCCCTGGCCCGCAATATCGAAGGCCGTGCCGTGGTCCACGCTGGTGCGCACGAAGGGCAGCCCCACTGTAACATTGACCCCTTGCTCGACGCCCAGGTACTTCACGGGTATCAGTCCCTGGTCGTGGTATTGGGCGACGACAATATCAAATTCACCCAGGCGCGCACGCATGAAGACAGTGTCGCCCGGCCATGGACCGGTGGCGTCGATGCCCTCGGCGCGCGCTTGTGCGATGGCAGGCGAAATGACGTCGGCTTCTTCATGACCGAAGCGTCCATCCTCGCCGGCATGCGGGTTCAAGCCCGCCACAGCGACTCTAGGCTGCGCAATGCCGGCCTGCAGACAAGCTCGATGCGCCAGACGCAGGGTGGCCAGTTCCGCTTCGTAGGTTATCAGGGAACTGACTTGGGCCAGGGGTACGTGGATGGTCACCAGGATAACGCGCAATTGCGGATTTGCCAGCATCATGGCGTAGTGGTCGGTGCCTGTGCGTTGCGCCAGTATTTCGGTATGGCCGGGTTGATCGATGCCCGCCAACTGCATGGCTTTCTTGTGCAGCGGGGCCGTGACGATTGCCCGCAGACCCGCAGTCTGCGCGTCGTCGATGGCATGGCATAGGTACTCGTAGGCGGCGCGGCCGGCAAGCGGGCTGACTTGTCCGATGGCTAATGCGCCAGGAAGGGCTTGCCAACGATTAATAACCGGAATCACGCCAGGGCGGAAGGCTGCCTCGCCCGGGGCGCTGGCCAGCTCGATCTTTAACGCCGCCTCCAGCCCCAGGCGCGTAATGGTGGCATCCAGGATGCCGGCGTCGCCATAAACAACGCTTGGGTGAGGCAAGCCGGCGGCAAAGAGCTTGGCGATGATTTCAGGTCCGATGCCGGCGGCGTCCCCCATGGTGATGCCCACCGGCATTGGCGTTATGGCGTCCATGCTATGCGCCAAGGCTTACAGTGCTTCGCTGGCATAGTCGGCCAGCCGGGAGCGTTCGCCCCGCTGCAAAGTTATATGCCCGGCATGCGGCCAGCCCTTGAAACGATCGACCACATAGGTCAGGCCCGAGCTGCCTTCGGTGAGGTACGGCGTGTCGATCTGGGCAATATTGCCCAGACAGACGATTTTGGTACCGGGTCCGGCGCGGGTGACCAGCGTCTTCATCTGTTTAGGGGTAAGATTTTGCGCTTCATCGATGATCAGGAACTTATTCAGGAAGGTGCGCCCGCGCATGAAGTTCAGCGACTTGACCTTGATGCGTGAACGTATGAGTTCCATGGTTGAATTCTTTGACCAGTCCTGCCCGCTGCCGGCAGGCGCGATCTCGCCCGGTCCGGCCCCCAGATGCAGTACTTCCAGGTTGTCTTCCAGCGCGCCCATCCAAGGCAGCATCTTTTCTTCTTCTGTGCCGGGCAGGAAACCGATATCGTCGCCCAGCGGCACTGTAGCCCGGGTAATGATGATTTCGGTATAACGCTTGGTTTCCAGCGTCTGGGTAAGCGCCGCGGCCAATGCCAGCAGTGTCTTGCCGGTTCCCGCTTGCCCAAGCAAAGAGACGAAATCGCAGTCCGGGTTCATTAACAGGTTCAGGGCGAAGTTCTGTTCGCGGTTGCGTGCGGTGATTCCCCAGACGTTGTTCTTGCCGTGGCTGTAGTCGCGCAGTGTGGCGAGTACAGCGCTTTTCCCGCTGACTTCCCGCACTTGCGCCTGGAGAGGCATTTCCCCTTCGAAATAGACAAATTCATTGACGATGAATTCGGCGCATAACGGACCTTTTATACGGTAGTACGTGGTGCCGCCTTGCTGCCACGATTCGACGTCTTTCCCGTGCTTCAGCCAGAAATTTTCCGGCAAAGGCATGACCCCGTCATACAGAAGATCGGAATCATCCAGGACATGATCGCTAAGATAGTCTTCGGCGGCCAGACCCAGCGCCCGCGCCTTGAGCCGCATGTTGATGTCTTTGGACACCAGCACGATGGCCCGCTTTGGGTAAACCGCCTGGAGCGCGTGGACGACGTCAAGAATGATGTTGTCGGCTTTGCCCATTGGCAATTCAATAGGCAGTTCCGACGTCAGGGCGGTGGTCTGGAAATGCAGGGTGCCCAACGCTTCCACATTGCCCAGCGCATCCAGGCCAGTGCCCTTGCCCAGCTCAGCCGTCGTGCCGACCAGCCCGTCAAGGAAGCGGCTTACCTGCCGGGCGTTGCGCGCGACTTCGGACATGCCCTTTTTCTGGTGATCAAGCTCTTCAAGCACGACCATGGGCAAAAAGATGTCGTGTTCCTCGAACTTGAACAGCGAGTTCGAGTCGTGCAGCAGCACGTTGGTATCGAGCACGAACAGTTTGCGCTTTGCCACCGGTAAACGCGTTTTGCGCGGTGTGCGAGTGGGGACGACGGTAAGCTCGGATATGCTGGCCGTAGGTGCCGCGATTGGGGCGGCGGCGACGGCGGCTTCTGGGATGCTGACGGGCGCGGACGCTGTGTTCGTTTTCCTGGCAGGTGCCGGCTTCTTTGGCTGGGGCCGGTCGGCCACGGCGACGTCGGCCAAGGAGTCCTCTGACACATTGCTCGGGTCACGGGAAATACCGGGGGATATCATGGCTCCCATGCGGGTCGGCAATTTCGGTAAAGGCATAAGGTGGGCGCTCCTGGGCTTGCGGTGTAAGGACGGTAGGGCTTGGTTTCAGGCTTTATCTTGCACAGCCCGCAGCACGTCGTCGACATGCCCCGTGACTTTCAGTCCGCGCCATTCGCGCACGACCAAACCTTGCGGGTCGACAAGAAACGTGCTGCGTTCCACGCCTCGTACCTGTTTACCGTACATGTTTTTCAATTTCATGACGTTGAACATTTGGCACAAGGTTTCGTCGGTGTCGGCGATGAGCGGAAAAGGCAGGTCGTGTTTTTCGGCAAATCCCAGGTGCGACTTGAGCGTATCGCGCGATATACCGATGATCTGGCATCCCGCCTCGGTGAATTCGGTATAGCAATCGCGGAAGTCCTGGGATTCGGTCGTACAGCCGGGTGTGTTGTCTTTAGGGTAGAAGTAAAGGACGGCATAGCGCCCGCGCAGGCATTCCGGCGTTATGTTGCCCTGGGTGCTGGTGGCGGTGAAGTTGGGCAATGGTTTGCCTATGGCAATGCTTGTCATGCAGCGTCCTCGTGCGGAAGCAAGGCTACGACGACCCGCCGGCCCTCTGCCATCAATATGTTGTAGGTACGGGCGGCGGCCTGGGTACTCATTGCCTCCACCCCGATTCCAATGTCAAGCAGGGGCTTGATGACGTGAGTCGGCAAAAAATGCTGTTTAAGCCCCGTGCCTATCAACAAGACCTCGGGTGCATCCGCCGGTTTTTGGACAGCGGCATTGGCGTTGAGAAAATCCATGGGGTCCGGCTTGAATTCAGCCAGGCCCGCGATTTCGCGCAGGGTCGCCGCCGTGACGTCGGCCACGGTCGTTGCCGCCCAATGGTGGATTTCACCCTCTGGCGCAAAATAGACGGCATGGGAGTACGGTACCTCGTTGATCTCGATGTAGTGATGCCCGTAAGCCGTTACCGTATTCAAAGCCGGATTGGATTCGCTTTGTAGTTGCACAAATAACTCCCGAAGTCTCGTTGATCATAGCGCAAAGGCCTGTGCAAAATGACGTTTTCCAGTTTTTTTTGGATCGTTTAAACTAAGCGGTTATTTGCCTCCCGTTTGCCATCCCAAGGAACATCATGAAGAGTTTTCCCCGCATAGAGCGCTTGCCGCCCTACGTTTTCAATATTACCGGTGAATTGAAAATGGCGGCGCGGCGTCGCGGCGAAGATATCATTGATATGTCCATGGGCAATCCCGATGGCCCAACGCCTAAACATATTGTCGACAAATTGGTGGAAGCGGCGACGCGTCCCGATACCCACGGCTACTCTGTTTCCAAGGGAATACCCCGGCTGCGCAAGGCCATTGCCGATTGGTATGGACGCCGCTACCAGGTCGCCATCGATCCCGACACCGAAGCCATTGTTACCATTGGCTCCAAGGAAGGCCTGGCCCACCTCATGCTTGCCACACTTGATCGCGGCGACACGGTGCTGGTGCCGAACCCAAGCTATCCCATTCATATCTATGGCGCGGTAATCGCGGGCGCCAACATACGCTCGGTTCCCATGACGCCGGGTCTGGACTTCTTCGAAGAGATCGACCGGGCGGTGCGCGAGTGCATTCCCAAGCCGAAAATGATGATACTGGGTTTTCCCAGCAATCCTACGGCTCAGTGCGTGGAATTGTCGTTCTTTGAACGTGTCATTGCGCTCGCCAAAGAACACAATATCCTGGTGGTGCATGATCTGGCCTACGCGGACATCACGTTCGACGGCTATGTTGCGCCGTCCATCATGCAGGTTGAAGGCGCCCGCGACGTGGCCGTTGAATTCTTCACAATGAGCAAAAGCTACAACATGGCTGGGTGGCGTGTCGGCTTTATGGTCGGCAATCAGGAATTGGTCAACGCGCTGGCGCGTATCAAGAGCTATCACGACTATGGCACGTTCACTCCTATTCAGGTGGCATCCATTGCGGCCCTGGAAGGACCGCAAGAGGGGGTAGCCGAGGTCGTCGCGCAGTATCAGACGCGTCGCGACGTGCTCGCCAAGGGCCTGCACGAGGCGGGCTGGATGGTCGATATCCCCAAAGCGTCAATGTATATCTGGGCAAAAATCCCCGAGTTCTATCAAAAAATGGGCTCTCTCGAATTCGCCAAGCACCTGTTGGCCGAAGCCAAGGTGGCTGTTTCCCCTGGCATCGGGTTTGGCGAGTATGGCGACGACTACGTGCGCTTCGCCTTGATCGAGAACGAGCAGCGGACCCGGCAGGCGGTACGCGGCATCAAGGAAATGTTCCGTAAGGACGGTGTAGGTAAATGAGTCCAATAAAAGTAGGTTTGCTGGGTCTTGGTGTGGTGGGCGGCGGCACTTGGAAGGTCCTTACGCGCAATGCTGAAGAAATTGCCCGCCGCGCGGGGCGGCACATCGAAATCGCCGCTGTCGCTGTGCGAAATACGGATAAGGCTAGGCTGTTGATCGGCGATAACATGCTGATTACCCAGGATGGCATGGAAGTTGTGCGACATCCGGATATCGACATCGTGGTCGAGCTCATCGGCGGCGACACACTGGCCCGCGACCTCATCATGGAGGCAATCAGCCAGGGCAAGCACGTGGTTACGGCAAACAAGGCACTGCTCGCCAAACACGGCAACGAGATTTTTGCGGCGGCGCATGCCAAGGGCGTCATGGTGGCGTTCGAGGCGGCGGTGGCTGGGGGCATTCCCATCATCAAGGCAATACGCGAAGGCCTGACGGCGAACCGCATCCAGTGGTTGGCCGGCATCATCAACGGCACTACCAATTTCATCTTGTCGGAAATGCGTTCGCGCGGACTGCCGTTCAACGACGTATTGGCCGAAGCGCAGCGCCTGGGCTATGCCGAATCGGACCCCACCTTCGACATCGAGGGTGTGGACGCGGCACATAAGCTGACCCTGCTGGCTTCATTGGCGTTCGGCGTTCCCGTCCAGTTCGACAAGGCGTATGTGGAAGGTATTTCGTCGCTGGCCCAGGAAGACATTGCCCATGCTGAACGGCTGGGCTACCGCATCAAGCTCCTGGGTATTGCCCGGCGCCGCGACGACGGCATCGAACTACGCGTGCACCCCACACTCATACCCGCAGAACGCCTGCTGGCCAATGTCGAGGGCGCAATGAATGCCGTCCTGGTCAATGGCGACATGGTGGGCCCGACTTTGTATTATGGGCAGGGCGCCGGTGAATTGCCCACAGCGTCGTCCGTCGTAGCCGATTTGGTCGACGTAGCACGCCTGCAGGCAGCCGATCCGGAGCACCGCGTTCCCCACCTGGCGTTCCAGCCTGATGCCATGCACGACATCCCCATCCTGCCCATCGGCCGCGTACATTCGTCATACTATTTGCGGCTGCGCGTCGAGGACCGGCCGGGTGTATTGGCCCATCTGGCGCGTATCTTGTCCGATACCGGCATCTCGATCGGGTCCATGTTCCAGGAGCCGCACGGTGAAGATGAGGCCAATATTATTTTCCTGTCGCATATGGCTCAGGAAAGCGATGTCGATACCGCCATCGAACGCATAGGCGCGCTGCCTTTTGTACGCTCCGCCGTTACCCGTTTACGGGTGGAGAACCTGCAATGAAATATCGGTCTACACGCGGTGCAATGGCGCCGCTATCATTTTCAGACATACTGCTTGAAGGCCTGGCGCCCGATGGCGGCCTGGCATTGCC